>NZ_JAAHHG010000186.1 GCF_010692555.1 Okeania sp. SIO3B5
TCTTGGGAGGCGTTAGGCATACTCCCCCTACTCCCCTACTCCCCTACTCCCCTACTCCCCTCCTCCCCTACTCCCCTACTCCCCTACTCCCCTACTACCCTACTCCCCTACTCCCCTACTCCCCTACTCCCCTACTCCCCTACTCCCCTACTACCTTAATAATAAGTATTCAACCGGACATGATATAAGTCCTGATAGTATAAGTCCAATGCTAATGATGAATTTTAGCTAGGCAATGTTTTTCCCACTGTTGTTTGTTCCCTGTTCCCTGCTACATCACATTCTTCAGTTTATCCATCATAAATATAATGAATATATTTTCCAAAAATTCTGTACTTGTGCCCATAGATTTTTCCGATGAATCTGTTGAAGCGATCGATGTAGCTCTAGAATTTGTTCGAGATCCTTCTTATTTATGGATTCTTCATGTGCTACCTCGTCTTAATCCTGTTGAACCAGGAGTAAGGTGGCATACTATTAATGACCAGAGTCGCAAACAGCACATCGAAAAGGTATTTCACGAACGGGTTCAAGGTGCTAAATATGAAGGTATTAATTTTAGTGTGGCGATCGGAACTCCTAGCTCAGAAATTTTGGATTATGCTCAGGAAAAAAAAGCAGAGTTGATTGTCATTCCTTCCCAAGGGAATAGTGGCCTTGGCCGATTTTTACCGAAAAATTGGGTTTAAAGCCTCGCCCTTGTAGGGCGACTTTTTATTTGAGCATGCAAGTGAATTGGATATATGCTAAACTGTTATTAGTTGCCGGGGGGCACTCGGAAACTCTAAACGGACGTGGAGGGAAGCATCAGACTACCGCCAAGGAAGCAGCACCCTGTGAAACGTCAACCCGCCGAAGAGCTACGTCTCAGTAGGAATCCCCGCGCCTAACAGCCGGGGAGGATGTCAATAGGATCGGTTGCTGAACGAATTGTCAGGTATTCTCATTGTCCTGTTTTAGTTCTAAGAAATTGACATACTCTCTGGCGGCCAGACACGGAGATTCTTCTGCCATGAGGATTATTGGTTTGTGTTCCACCACAAGGCTACGCCAACATTAAGTCCAATTTTTCGGTAAATTAAAAACCAGATTTCACCTTCAATGAGACAAATCTGGTTTATTTGACATACTCCCGACGTTGCGCTAACGCGACATGACGATGACGAACGCGGGATTCTTCAGTCAGAAAAAAAAGCTGACTGCTGTTTATACAGAGGTGATGTCCTCCCCCTGTGTTTAGAATAATTAAAATCTATTTATTTGTAATTGTCAATAGCTATCAATGCATATACTACAATATAAGATGTATACTACAAAGAGAAAATCCCCGATGAACAACACAGATAGCGCCCGGCTTTCCCATACGGCGCTCCCCTCCGGGAGAGCGCGGGACTTCCCGCCGGGGGAGTTAAATTTTAATTTATTAACTTTAATTAAGAGGACTAACCTAAATGATTATTCAGGAGATTACAATAATTATATAGAGTTATCTTGATAAAATAGGGGAGTAAAAAATATGTTAAGAACTCCTACATTTCATGTCAATCAATACCAAGCATTATTCCAAAATCTCAAGCAAACTATTCTATATTGGCTGAAATTTTTTTGGAAATTTAGTCTCTTTTATGGTAAGTACACTGCTTCTCCTCCTTGGCAAAAAACCATTGAGATAAATTGACATAATTAACTATGGTTTTTCCGGTTCATCTATATATTAGCTAGATACCTAGTGCCACTACGCGGAAGTTAAAAGTCATGCATTTAAAAGCGAGTGTGTAATTCTGAGGTTTCCTCAGAATGTAAGACACACTCAAGACAGTCAATCATTTTTGATTTGTAATTTTTTAGGATTTTGTCACTGGTCAGTTATTTCTGCCATCCTGCACTAGGATTACGGTTAAATACCTTGATCGCTTATCGATTTTTGGATTAAATATAAAGTCAACCTTTTCAGCCTAATTATCAAAAACTTTAATCATTTTCACAACTTTATATTAAACTCCAAATTTTATCTTAAGATTATTTTCGTTGGTATTACAGTTTATCGGTAAAACAACTAAGTATCTCTAGTAGATGAGAAGGGTATCTTAGCAATACTTATACTTAGATGAACAGGAGCAATTAGTTTGGAGTATTGCTCCTGGAATTAACTATTAATCTTGAAAAGATGTGAGATTAAAAGCTTTCATACTTTATTGTTGCTTGATTGACTTTTCATCCCCCGGTTAAAACACGGGGGCTTTCAACGTCGCTTTTCGGTAATCCCATCAACATCAGCATTGAAGCTAACTTTTATTTTTAGAAGAAACCTAAAGCTTCTCTAGTGCGACGTCCAACAATTCCATCTGGCCTTAAGCCATGATCGCGTTGGAATGCTTTAACTGCACGCTTAGTCTTAGGGCCAAAGTAGCCTGTTGCACGATGATGATGAAAATAGCCCATCATTCCTAGTTGGTGTTGCAACTTAGATACTTTGTGTCCACGACTACCATAGCTCAAATAATATCCATGACGACGGCGATGCCCCTTGTAAGAAGCATGATGATACTTGGGACGATGATAACCTTTGCCATAATAGCGACTGCGACCATAACCACTACAAGGGTTCTTATAGTAACATGCAGCAGCAGAATTAGCAGTCGCGCTAATAGCACCTAGAATAGTAGCTGCTGATAGAAGACCCATCATACCTAATGTAGAGAACTTTTTCCAGTTCACTCCTTCAAAGGTTGGTTCAACTATAAAACTTTCTTCGGCGGTAGCTAGATGAGAATATGCTAGTGTTTCCATAACTCCTCTGATGAGTAATGTTTTACAACTTTTTTTTATAAGTGTCTTACCCACTTAACCTTACTGATACATCAAGCCCGGAAATTCCTGGTAAAACCAGCTAAAACCGTTCATAGCAACGTGACGGTGCGAAGCCATCAACGCAGGCAGTATCTCGCAATGCTTTGCGGATTTTCCTCAAAGCGCTATTTTTTGAATTATTTATGGCCAACTCACATGAGTATTTATTTTGCGCTTTCTTTTTCTTGACTAGGCAACCATTGGGGATGACTCAAAGTCGGGATCGAAATAACGCGATACTCAGTTGTCAGTTATTTTCCTACTTCTATCATCACAATATTTTCAGGAAATTGCCAGGGATTCTAAAATCTAGTAATGCACCTTCTCAAAATCTAGACAATCCTAGACACGCTCTTCATCGGTGACTAAGAGCGAAATTCTTGCTCACCTATCCATAAGTCTACTGGCAAAGAAGGTTAATTTTCCGCTCAAACACATTGAGTTTAGGATTTCCTCTGGGGTTTTCGTCCTTATGAAAAGTCAAGTGTCAAACACTCCATAATTGTTGCTAAAATCCTCCGAATCTTAGCAGACGTATGTGATAATAACACAAGTTAATGGTGTAAAAACATAGACATTTTGTAGATATAAGTCTTGGATAGTCTATGTTTTTCAGCTTTAGCAAACAACAGAATATTCAAAAAATTTTCAAGCTCTACAACTTTCAAATAATTGAATACTTGAGTCTGTTAAAAACTTTAGTAGTAGCAGTTACCATCGTAGCCACCATAACCACCACGACGACCATAGCGACTGTAGCGACCATAGCTACCATAGGAACGGCTGTAGGAGCGACTAACAACTTTTTTATAATAATGGACAGAAGTACGACCATAGCTACCATAACGACCAGAACTACCATAGCCATAGCCACCATAGCCACCATAGCGACCATAGCCACCACCGTAATGAGCAGCAGCAGAATCAGCAGTTACGTTCATTCCTACAGCTAAAGTAGCAGCAGATAATAAACCCATTGCTCCCACACTAGATAGCTTTTTGAAATCTACACAAGCAGTAAACTCTTTGTTTGCAGAGTCTTCTTCGTTGAAAGCTAAATGGGAAAATGCTAATATTTCCATGAATTCCTCTGTTTAGTTAAATTAAATGAAATCCCGCAGAACAGGAACTTTCCTATATAACAGTTACATCTTTATAACTCTGATATTAGTCAGTACAATTAGGATGTAAAAGTTGCTTTTGGGGTTTGCTAGACGCACGAACCTTAATATGCCAAAACTTTTGTAATAAGATTTAAATTGGCATATGTATATTATCACAATAAATTAAGTTATTCAGGTCAAATTTTCAAAAAAAATTTTCTGGCCTCTACACAGAATAAATGGACTTCTATGCTAGACCAAATTTTGCCTAAAATTTGACTTAAAATGTTTCTATCATAGCTAAACAACTAAAAGCAAGTTTTTTTCTAATTAATCATAGAAATCTCATATTTTGAAAAACAATATTAAGAAGTTTGATTTCTTGAAACCAAGATCCAATTATTGGAAACTGTTACCCTATATCTATGACCATTGGCCTACAATTGTAAAAGCATTAGGTTGTACATTGGCCTTTACAATTTTCTGGCCGATTTTAGCATGGCTATTGGGTGAAATGGCAGGTCATATTGGTAGGGGGGATGTAGGGGCGATCGCTCAACTCGCAGGTCTTGCAGCTATTATTTTCCTCGTCAAAGGAACTGTACAGTATGGTCAGGATACTTTCATGGCAAAAGCTGCTTTTACTATTGCCCTAGATTTGCGTAAAGAAGTTTATTCTCACTTACAAAAACTCAATATTAGTTACTTTGAAAAATCCAAAACAGGAGACCTTTCTTATCGACTGACAGAAGATATTGATCGTACTGGAGAGGTTGTCAATAAATTTTTTCACCAATTTGTTCCTTGTATTTTACAGTTGATAGTTGTGTTGGGTTACATGACTTATCTCAACTGGCAATTAACTGTTGTAACTCTGTTAGTTGCACCGTTAATGGCATTATTAATAGGTTGGTTTGGAGAATTATTACTTTCTTTTTCTCACCAAAGTCAAAATCGGACTTCTAATTTATCGGCTTTAATAACAGAGGTATTTAATGGTATTAGAATAGTACAAGCGTTTGCTGCTGAGGAATATCAAATTGCTATATTTTCTGTGGAAGCTGAACAAAATCGACAAGCAAAATACATGGCAGAAAAAGTCAAAGCACTCCAGTTTGTAGTAGTGGGTTTTTTAGAAGCAATGAGTGTGGCTTTTTTGTTTTTTTTGGGGGCATGGCAAATATCTGAAGGAAATTTGTCTGGAGAAGGTTTTATTAGTTATTTAACAGGTGTGGCGTTGTTAATCGATCCTATTTCTTTAACAACAAGTAATTATAGTGAGTTTAAACAAGGAGAAGCATCTTGTGACCGGATTTTTGAACTTTTAAATATTCAACCTCAAGTTACAGAAAAGTCAGATGCTATTGTTCTTCCTCCGGTAGTGGGAAAGGTAGAATATAAAAATGTATGTTTTTCTTATCAGTCAGAAAAAAAGGTTTTAACAGATCTAAATTTGTTGGTAAATTCAGGAGAAATAATTGCCTTGGTAGGAGCTTCTGGAGCAGGTAAAACTACACTGGCAAATTTGTTACCTAGATTTTATGATGTTCAGTCAGGGGAAATATTAATTGATGATATAAATATCAAAGATGTTACTCTTACAAGTCTTAGAAGACAAATTGGAATTGTACCTCAAGAAGTAATTTTATTTTCAGGAACTATCTCGCAAAATATTGCTTTTGGTCAGCTAAATTATAATATTGATGCAGTAAAAAAGGCGGCTAAAGTTGCTAATGCTCATCAGTTTATTACTAAGCTGTCAAAAGGTTATCAAACTTGGGTAGGAGAAAGGGGTGTTAATTTATCTGGAGGGCAAAGACAAAGAATAGCGATCGCTCGTGCAATACTAGAAGACCCGAAAATATTAATATTAGATGAAGCTACTTCTTCTCTTGACTCTGAATCTGAATTTTTAGTACAAGAAGCGTTAGAAAGATTGATGCAAGGAAGAACGGTATTTATTATTGCTCATAGACTGGCTACTGTACGTCGTGCTAATCGGATTTTGGTTATGGAAAATGGTGAAATATTAGAATCAGGAACTCACTCAGAATTATTGGAGAAAGGTACCCTTTACGCTCGTTTTTATCAGCAACAGTTTAGTTAATATCTTTTCAAGAATTTAGAATTTAGAATTTAGAATTTAGAATTACCTCTTTCAGTATTGAGAGTGTGAATTCCCGTGGGTCATTTCAATTATCATTACCTCATGGAATAGGGAGGTTGGAAATACTGAATTTTCTTTTTCAGCAAAAGGATAAAAAACAACCACCTTGTTTTAATAAATGTAAACAAATAAACTTCTTTAGTGGCAGTTTTAATCTACTTACGTTAAATTTAGGTTATAGGGTAAGAGTAAGGGGTAAGAGTAAGTATTAGGTCGATGCCTTTTACTTTCAAGTTTAAAGTTAAAGCTAATAAAACTTAATACTTAGCAATAGATGAAGTAATCTGAGTAGGTCAATTTATTTGGGAAAAATATATAGGTTTATGGCCTTCAATTAATAGAGAAAAATTGAGGAAATGAAGGAATCATAATCACTGTATAAAGTTAGAAAAAATATTAGGAAGCTCTACCAAAAAATATCAGATTAAAATTAGAAGTATCTCAGAAGGAGAAAAATACGATGATGGAAATTATACTTCTAGCAAATCAGAACATCATTGGTCTTAGTATTGATGGAAAAATTGAAATAAGTGACATTGAAAAAGTGAAAAGTTTAGTTGAGGAAAGATTAAAATCTCAAACTAAATTACGAGTTTATGTTGAAGTTAAAAGTTTTCAAGGAATATCTGTGGAAGCTTTATGGGAAGATTTAAAATTTGGTCTAGGACATCTGAAATATTTTGATAAAAAAGCAGTTGTATGTGACGCAGCTTGGGTAAATAAATTGACTATTGCTGGTAATAAAATTTTTAGCAATATGACTCATATAGAAGCAAAATGTTTTTCTTGGTCAGAAAAAGACCAGGCTTTAGAATGGATAATAACTGACACTCCACGGACTCAAGTTGCGTAGATTCTGTTTTGCTCCGTGACATGAAAAACGTCAACGTTGGGAAGCAAAAATTGTTAAGACAGGGGATAAATTCACCGAAAAATGGGGTATGAAGCCTCGCCCTTCTAGGGCGACTTTTAAATTTGTTTTTCTTCAATAATTATGTTATCGTATTATTCGTTTAAAGTCATACTATGAAAGCTAGATTTAAGTACCGTA
The DNA here is from genome assembly GCF_010692555.1 of Okeania sp. SIO3B5. Classification (GTDB taxonomy): domain Bacteria; phylum Cyanobacteriota; class Cyanobacteriia; order Cyanobacteriales; family Microcoleaceae; genus Okeania. The sequence goes on from NZ_JAAHHG010000186.1 coordinate 7,172, forward strand.
TCTATCCAACACCGGGACAAAAATACCGATTAGCAAAGTTATTTGGTTGCGTCCGCGTTGTCTGGAATGATAGTCTAGCTTGCTGCCTTTGAAAAATACAAATTAGGAGAGAAGAAACCTGCTAACTCTGAACTACAAAAACAGTTTATTACTAAAGCTAAAAAGGTGGAGCATAGAGAATGGTTATCAGAGGTTTCAGTTGTGCCATTACAGCAATCATTGAATGATTTAAACCAAGCTTATCAAAACTTTTTCAGTTCTACAAAAGGCCAGAGAAAAGGCAAAGCAATAAAACCTCCCAAATTTAAAACCAGGAAATCACGCGCAGACCGCCAGGTTTACCTTGAGGGGGTTTAAAGTACACCAAGATAAAGTTTATTTAGCCAAGATTGGAAATCTGAAAGTAGCCTGCTATGCGAAAACTACCTAGTGAGCCTAGCTCAGTAACAGTAATTAAAGATTCAGCTAATAGATACTTTCTTAGTTTTGTCGTAGAAATACAACCAGAAACTTTACCAAAAACTGATAATTCAGTAGGCATAGATTTAGGTATTAAAACCTTTGCAACATTCAGCAATGGTACAAAGATTGATGCACCAAAACCGTTGAAAAAACGGATTAAGAAGTATCGAAAGTTAAGTAAGTCATTATCTAATAAAACTAAAGGGTCTAAAAGGTATGAAAAAGCACGGGCCAGAGTTGCTAAGTTTTCCTTCGGAATGCTGCGCAAACATAGTAAATTAAAAGATACAAGGACAGATTTTCTGCATAAATTATCCACTGAAATAATTTGTGAAAACCAAACAATTGTTTTAGAGGACTTGAATGTTTCTGGCATGGTAAAAAACCGCAAATTATCCAGAGCTATATCTGATTTAGGTTGGCGACAATTTAGAACTTTCTTAGAAGGAAAAGCAGAAAAGTATGGTCGTGATTTGAGAGTAATTAGTCGTTGGGAGGCGACGACTCAAAAATGTTCATGTTGTGGTTTTCGTGGAGGCAAATTAGACCTTCAAGTGCGAGAATGGGAATGCCTTAATTGTGGTGCCAAACACGACAGAGATGAGAATGCAGCAATAAATATATTAGTCGCGGGCGGGCAGTCCGAGACATTAAACGGACGTGGAGGCAAGCATAAGACTAGCGCATCTGGTAGCAGCAGCCTGTGTTAGCGGAGCTTTGCGCCAGCAAAACGTCAACCCACCGAAGAGCTACGGTTCAGTAGGAATCTCCGCGCCTTCAGGCCGGAGAGGATATCAACTGTCTTAATTTTTCATCAGTTTACTGAAAAATTATGCCAAATTTTGTCAAAGTTAAGAATAGAGTGATTGTCAAGCAAAAAAATTAGACTAAAATCTGAGTCAGGTATCTAGTAATTTAGGGCTTGAGGAGTCAGAATTCAGAATCGGTGAATTTAGGAGTAATGAGAATATATAGAAGAGGTAGCCAGAAAAATCTTCCCTTGGTTTTCTTCCCCTATCTTGCTGAAAATACTAGATTTTTGAACCATTACCACCTAAAAGCTAGCATTTTATTAGTACCTAAAAAGACTAAAAAATTTATCTGTAAAGAGTTTGAGATTTAATCAGCAAGCCCTAAATATATCAATACTAATTTCTGATAATAAAGGCAATAAATTAATAGCTGATAGCTGATAGCTGACGGCTGTTTGCGCAGCATTCTGTAGGAAATGCTTATACATCAAGATGTTGCACCAATAGCCCATAATACTAGAGGCAAAGTCAAAAAAGACAACAATGTTGATATGACTACAACTCTAGAAGTTCGTGGCGCATCCCCACCAAATTCATTAACTATGATAAAGGAAGATAAAGCACTTGGCATGGCACTTTCTAACACTAGCACTTGTAAATCAAGCATTTCTAAATTCATAAATTTACCAACTAAATAAGCAATGATAGCTCCTCCCAATAAACGCATCAAACTAGCACCCACTTCATAATTACTAGGTTGAAAACGATTATTAGCTATTTGTATTCCCATTAATAACAAAGAAATTGGAATTGTCGCCTCTCTCAAAAGATGTAAACCATCATCAAGTTTTAGAGGTAATTGAATATCAAATAAGTTTAAAATTAAACCTAAAATCATTCCCCAAACTATGGGTAATTTGAGAGTAAAAATAACAGAAGACCAAAAACCCTCTCCTCTCAGAATTGCAGGCATTGTACTCAGTACAATTAAATTCCATGATATTAAATAGATTACTGCCCTTTCTAACCCAGCTTCTCCTAATGCAAATAAAGTTACAGAAAGACCCATATTTCCTGCGTTTGGTAAAGCTGTTGTTGCGACTAAACTCTTTTGTACAGGCACAGAAAAACCTAATTTCCATCCTATTCCCCAGGCTATTAAACAGAGTAAAATATAAGTTAGCCCAAAGGCTACAAACATTTCAATTGCTTCTTCAATACTAACAGTAGTTCGATACATTATATCTGTTAGTAATGCCGGAAATAAAACATATAAAGCTAGTCGAGAAAGTGTGGGTTCATCAATGGAAAATTTTTTGGCAAATATAAAACCAATTAAAACAATACATCCCACTGGAAAAACGGCAGATACAACCGAAAAGAAAATTTCAATCATAGTTGAAAAAATTATGATTTAATCATTTTACCGAATAATTAATAATTAAATAATTCTGGTTTAAAGCCTCCCCTTTTAAGGAAAAAAAGCGGTCGAGGCATGGCGAGGAGACCTCGGCATATCCATGAGACCAAGATAAAAGAAATAATATTTCCTTATATTTAATTCCGTAACGGTTTTAACCAGAGGTAGTTATCAATTATCCATTATCAATTATCAATTAATGAAATAAATAATTCTGGTTTAAAGCCTCCCCTTTTAAGGAAAAAAGCGGTCGAGGCATGGCGAGGAGACCTCGGCATATCCATGAGACCAAGATAAAAGAAATAATATTTCCTTATATTCAATTCCGTAACAGTTTTAACCAGAGGTAATTATCAATTATCCATTATCAATTATCAATTAATGAAATAAATAATTCTGGTTTAAAGCCTCCCCTTTTAAGGAAAAAAAAGAAATAATATTTCCTTATATTCAATTCCGTAACGGTTTTAACCAGAGGTAATTATCAATTATCCATTATCAATTATCAATTAATGAAAAAGTTATTTTCCAGATATTTATTGGTTCTGAATTTCTAGAGCTACCTTTTGCACTTCACTAAAAACTCGCATTAAATTTCCACCCCAAATTTTTTGAATATCCTCTTCAGTATATCCCCGTGCTACTAATTCTTTTGTAATATTTGGCATTTCTGAAACATCATTCATTCCTCTAACTCCACCACCGCCATCTAAATCTGAACCAATGCCAACATGATTGATACCCATAACTTTTACCATATAATCTATATGGTCTACTACATCAGCAACAGTGGGTTTATTTTTAGGATATTTCTCATTAATTTGATGATATTTTTCTTTGAGTGCCTCTATTTTTGCTCGGCTGAGTTTTCCCTTTCTCCAGGCAATTATTTCTTTTTCAATTGTTTTCATTGCTTTTTTTCTTTCTGCTGTCTGGGGTAGTTTTTTTATATAGGTATCAAAAAGACAAACTTGTACAACCCCACCATTTTCTTTAACAGCTTTTAACATTTCATCACTCATATTTCGAGGATGATTTTCTAGTGACCTAGCACTAGAATGAGATGCGATGACTGGTGCTTTTGTTAACTTAATTACATCCCAAAATGTATCATCATGGACGTGAGAAATATCAACCATCATACCCAAACGATTCATTTCTTTGACAACTTTTTCTCCATGGTCACTTAACCCATTCCATTCTTGTTTTTCATCGGTAGAAGAATCGGCTAATTCATTGTTTTTGGAATGAGTTATTGTTATATATCTAATACCTTGGTTGTAGAAAAATTTCACATTACTAATATCTTTACCAATAGGATAGCCATTTTCCATACCAATAAATATTGCCATTTTTCCCATTTCATCCAGGCGTTTAGCATCTTCTGGATTTAGGGCTATTTCAACTTTATCTGAATTTTCTTCTGCCATCTTTTTGGTAATTTCAATCATTTTAATGGCTTTTGCTTTTGCCTGTTCGTGCCCTTGGCGATCGCGTTCTCTTTGAGGAGTAAATATTGACATAAAGACAGCATCTAATCCACCTTCTTCCATCCGAATAATATCCCACTGACCACTGTCTAAATTTCCTGGTTGATGTCTGATATTGGGTTGAAAATCAGGATCTAAAAATTGACGATAAGGCCAATCAATATGACTGTCAACTGTTAAAACTTTTTCGTGTATTTCTTCAGGAGTTAATACTTTTTGTTGCTGCTGTTGAGTTGCTTCAGGGGATGGTGGTAATTTTTTGTTAGAGTTAGAGATAGTACATCCATGTACTGTTAAAGAAAGTAGAATTATTGAAAATGATAAGACTGGATTTTTTGATAAGTTCATTTAGATTACACTTCAAAATTAGTATCACAAAAGGGTAGGGTTCAATAATTAATAATTAATAATTAATAATTAATAATTACCGAAAAATTGTGGTCTAAAGCCTCCTCATTTTAAAAGAAAATTATCAAAATATGTACTATTTAAAGCTTGCTGATTAAATCTAAAAGCACTGATAAATAAAGAAGTACCTTTTTCGATTCTAAAAAGTGCGCCAGTTTCAATTCACTTACCCTCAAAAAGTGAGAATTTTGGGATGAGGGGGCAGAAAAATCAAAGAACAATTATTCCTCCTACTTTCTCTGTCTTCCCACCCTCCCCACTCTCCCCACACTTTGCTTTTTTCAGCAAACCCTATTTAGAGATAAGTTTCAAAGTATCGATCAATTATTCTGAATCTAACCACTCTATTTTTACACAGAGCTGTTAATTATAAATATTCTGTTACTATTATTTTCTCAAGTTTTGTCTTTTCAGCTTTATAATAATAGCTAGATTAAGATATGTTTTTTAACTGTCAGAGTCAAGGTAGTCCTTGAAAAACCTTTATATAGCAGAAGAAAGAAGGAAGAAGGAAAAATTTTACCGAATAATTAATAATTAATAATTAATAATTAAATAATTCTGCTTTAAAGCCTCCCCTTTTAAGCTATGCTTTATAAACATCTTTCTTAACATAAAACTTGACAAAAATATCATTTGATGTATTACATTCTGAAAGCTCCTAGTGTCGTTGCGATCGCAACGACAAAAAACAACTTTTAGGAGTACACAAGTTAATCAATTTGTCAAATCAGTCAAACTAACAAAATGCTCGTAAGCTTTTGATAATAGGCATTATCCGCTTTTGTAAAGATTTTTGCTTATAAAGCATAGCCTTTTAAGAGGGAAAAAAGCGGTCGTTACCGGAGCTTCCCCTAGGGTGGGATGGCGAGGTCTCCTCGCTGGCCTACCATCGACTAAGAGAAGAAATAATATTTCCTTATATTCAATTCCGTAACGGTTTTAACCAGAGGTAATTATCAATTATCCATGATCAATTATCAATTAATGAAGTTGTCTTAGTTTTAAGCTTTTGATTTGTCCTAACCTTTCCTTCGATTGCTATATCGATAAGTTGAGGCACTTATTTGGAATACAAAAGGGGAAAACAAACAACCGAGAAAATTTAATGGTTTATTCCTCAACTTGAAATTGTTACAGTACTCGTAACTCCAACAACTCCAAAACAAAAAAAATATGAATTTTGGTCAATGGTTAGGTTTTTTTAGTTTGCTTATTTCTCTATATATCCTTTGGGAAATTAAACAACTTGTACTATTAGTATTTGCTGCAATAGTTCTGGCAACTGCTTTAAATAGATTGGTGCAGAAATTCAATAGATGGGGTATTAAAAGAAACTTAGCTGTAATTGCCACTCTGAGTTTAGCCACATTAATTATTCTGCTATTTTTGTTGCTAATTGTACCGCCTTTTACTACCCAGTTTCAAAAATTACTTGCCTTAATACCTGATGTCTTTACAGAAGTTCGCTTTCAACTTGTGCAACTATATAGACAACAACCTGATTTATTTCCTCCTCCACCTAGCGCCACTGATATGCTGGTACAAACACAATTATTAAGTACTCGGTTATTTAGCAACTTTTTTAAGATTTTTTCTAATACTTTCATAGTCTTCTTGCAGGTACTTTTGGTGTTTGTATTAACAATAATGTTTTTAGTTAATACTCAAGCTTATCGACAAGTAGGATTACTTTTATTTCCTTCCTTTTATCGGCGACGTGCAGATGAAATTCTATCAAAGTGCGAGGTAGCTCTAGGAAATTGGTTTGGTGGAATAGTAATTAATTCTATTTTTGTTAGTACCCTTAGTGGTCTTGGTTTATGGGTTTTGCAAATAGATCTAGTTTTAGCTCATGCTTTGTTGGCAGGTTTACTCAATTTTATTCCTAATATTGGTCCGACTACGAGTGTAGTTTTTCCTATTATGATTGCTCTATTAGATGCTCCTTGGAAAATAGTTGCTGTGGGAATTTTATATCTGATTATTCAGAATCTTGAAAGTTATTGGTTAAGCCCAATTGTTATGGCAAAGCAAGTCTCTCTTTTACCTGCTGTTACTCTAGCATCTCAAATTTTCTTCACTACATTTTTTGGAATTTTAGGTCTAATTTTAGCTTTACCTTTAACAGTAGTAGCTAAAACTTGGATAGAGGAAACTTTATTTAAAGATATTTTAGACCCTTGGAAAAATTCTTTATCCCCTGAGACTATTTCCACAGTTGATAATTAATAGACATCTTCAATTAATGGATCATGGATAATGGATAATTACCTCTCCATTTTAGGGAGAGGATTGATCAATAAGGAAAAAATTTATTTTTTTCCCCTTGAAAGGGGAGGCTTTTAACCTAAATTATTTAATTATTTAATTATTAATTATTCGGTAAGCATTCAACATTCAGCAGTCAGTTATCAGCTCTTGATAAACATCTACTATTTTCCGCCATAGAATTGCATGAATTGAACTCAAACTCGTCGTTCTTGTGGTTCATTTCCTGATGAAAAATATAATTATTAATTATTAATTATTAATTATTAATTATTAATTATTACTCATCTTCTGGTTTCAGAGATCGTACAGTTTCTTGAATTGACCCTATAAAAAATCCCATAATTGCACCTATTGTGGCATAAGTACGAGGTGCTTTTGCACTGCTATAACCTTTATCTACTGTAGTAAAATTACAACATTGATAACGACTTTTACTCATCTCGGCAGCAGCTAATCCAATTACTGACCCTATCAAAGCCATCATCAAGCCAGAAAATATTACTAGCTTTAAATTAATTGTTTTTTCTTCCATTACGAATTAACCTCCACAATTAAAATGAAAATTGTTGATATATTATATAGTGTTTTGATTTGAGATATAAATATCGATTGAGTTTTTGTCTTTTTTTCTAATAAAAAAAGTGCTAAATTTAGTACCTTATATCTGTGTATTTACTATTTTTAATGCTGTTTTCCCTCCTTTACTATTACCGAAAAATTCTCGGTATGCGTCTCCCCTTTTAAGGGGATAAAAAGCGGTCGAGAGATGGGGAAGAATCCTGCGCCATATCTAATCGACTAAGAGAAAAGAGAATTCCGTATTTTCGTAGCCTCCTTATTGCAGAGGTACTTATAACTGAAATAACCTATTCCCTGCATACCTTTTTCATAGTGCTTGGTCTTAAAATCCCAGATAAAAACTTTATATAAATGTTTTTATTTGATACTCAATCCGGCGATCAACAGAACTAATATTTATGAAAATCAGGAAGAAGGATTAGATATAAATGACGAAAAACATGATTTATAATAACTGGATTTGGTATGAAATATAAATAGTAGATTTAGGCTTTTTCTTATAAAAAAAGCGGGTCGAAGGATTACTAGATATCCTGATGTTTGCTACTATTTAATGCTGTTTTTCCTCTTTTACTATTCCCTAGAACCTCCAGACTTTTTTTATAGTACTTGGTCTCAACATCCCAGATAAAAGTTTTATATTTTTGTTCTAGCATAGTTTTGACTATGTTCAAATATTAAAAGTAAAAAAAGTCATAAAAATTCAATCAATATTACAGGCATTCAGGCGAGCTAAAAAGTATACTGCTAGTTTAGCCCCATAAGGAGAGTCCCACCAAGCCACAGGAAAACAACCTTTAGGTGCTTCTAGACTAAAATTCAGTTTTTCATAAGGTACTGATTTATTATTTGATAACAATCCAAGTTTTTCACAGGTCATATTCAAAACTTTCATATCTATTTGAGAAATATCATAAGTTCCTCCCATACTTTCATAAATTTTCTTTTGTATACTAAAGCCAAAATGACCTTTACTATAATTGGTCCAAAGCTGGTCGATTAAATTTATTACGCTACATGGAAATTTGATAACATCATCAGGAGTCAGTTTTTCTTTATCAGTTTGACCAGATATTTCTAACATCACTTTTGCAGTTTCTTGGTCTGCTTCTTTCCATTTTCCTGCAGATAATAAATCTCTCAATTTGCCATAGCGGTAAATATCAGAAATTAACATTAGTGCTTGGTCTAATTTTTCTTCTAGTAGAGCCACTCTTTCTGATAATTCTAACTCCCTTGAATGCTGTTGTGATGAAAAAGATTCATCAGAGGAAATAGTAGATGTATTTATCTCTTTATATTCTATTTCGTTAGACATAATTACTCCAAAAATTTTGCTCTAAACTATTTTTTTAGTATGTAGTAGTTCCTGGTTAGGGAAAAGTGTTCATTAATTGATAATTGATAATGGATAATGGATAATGGATAATGGATAATTACCTCTGGTTAAAACCGTTACGGAATTGAATATAAGGAAATATTATTTCTTCTCTTGGTCGATTGGATATGGCTCCGAGACCTCGCCATCCCTCGACCGCTTTTTCCCCTTAAAAGGGGAGGCTTTAAACCAGAATTATTTAATTATTAATTATTAATTATTAATTATTCGGTAATAGACATCTCCAGAAAATAAACTTACCCTTTATTTACTATAAACTAAGGTTGTAAAAGTTGCTCATAAAATCATTTTTCGTGTTTTTTCCTAAAAAAATCTTCCCTGTTCCCTGTTCCCTGTTCCCTATTCCCTATTCCCTATTCCCTATTCCCTATTCCCTATTCCCTATTCCCTGTTCCCTACTTTTACAAAAAGTCTATATCTTTGTTGGAAGATGTCTAATAGTTTCTGACTTTATGATTTACAGTCTTGAGTTTCTCACAAATCCTGCACATATATTTATAGTTGATTCTGCTCTAGAATTGATTTACTAATTACTTCACTAATAACTAGATTACCTTCGGGACTTAAATGAATATGGTCTCTATATAAACTATCTGGTTCCGAGACAGATTTAAAGATAGGTAGTAAATCTAGAAATAAAATATTCTCTGCCTGAGTAAATTCTTCTAAACGTTTACGAGTTTTAATTTCATAATCGCGTGGTCCCGGTTCATCTACTTCCCGTAGTAAAGGAGTCATTACTAGAATGAATTTAGCACTTTTTTGATTAGCCAATTCATGAATTTTTTTAATTGCCACTAAATTAAAACCAACCCGATCGCCTCCTTCTTTAATTTCAGGAATTTTTGGAGCCTTCAAAAAATAACGATTTATCAATTCTGCAATAGCTGAAAGAGGTTTTTTATCTGGATAATTGCGGTCTACTCCTACCACTGATGAACTAGGTGCTTTAGCAAATAAATCATCGGTATTAATTAGTAATATTACTATTTGAGAATCAAACAAACCAAACTTTTCTAGATAAGCCAATTCATTTCTCGGACCCCAAGAATTAGCTGAGGCATTAAGAACTTCAACAATTTTATCTTTACCTAATTTTTCACTTAAATAGTTTTCTATAATTGCAGAAACTGTGTCATTTTGGTCAGTCCACCAATTACCATTAGCCACAGAGTCTCCTACGAGAAATATTCTCAATGTAGTATTTTCTTTTGACTCTTCTATTGACTTTGACCGCATAGAATACTGATTGATTTTTATGCGATTTCCAAAGCGACTAACATTTTGATTTGGTGTTAAGAGATAACCAATTTGATTATCTGCAATATAAGTTAGAGGATTACCAAAACCCACTATAACTCGGAGTCCTATTTCCAATATACCCAATAACCCAAGTATAAGTGCTGAAATTATAAGTAAAATTTTCACTAATCTAAATTCAATATTGTTTTAAAAGAGCTGATTTTTCAAATGAGTTAAAATCTATTTCTAGTATAGGTTCTCTTTAAGCAAGTAATATTATGTTCGGTAGAATACTTATAAATCAAGCAGTAGGGACATTACATACAACATCCGTAGGTTGTAGGGAGAATAAAGAGATTTGCTCTTTGTCAAAAAATAGGTTTTCGGTCGTTTGACATACTCCCGGCATCAAATCAAAGTAACGCAATGCGGGATTCTCATAGTTATATGATTCTACGCTCACAGAGATGACTTAGATTAGCAATATTGCTATCGTTAAACCAGTGGTCAGGCTCTCCCGTAGCTTTTGGGTTTCCCCCAGATTCCGAGTGCCCCTCGGTACTGTTTACTATTGCTCCCAACATTTCTAAACA
>NZ_JAAHHG010000187.1 GCF_010692555.1 Okeania sp. SIO3B5
AAATAAATAACGACTTAGGAGTCAGGAGTCAGGAGTCAGGAGTCAGGAGGGAAGACTGAAGTTGGAAGAAGAATAACTGGAGTTGAAGGAGAAAGTTTTTTATCACGCTCTTATCCGGACATGATATAAGTATTCAACCGGACATGATATAAGACATTTGGGCGAGCCATAATCAAGAACTGTAGGGAGGTTGCATGCAACGTCCCTACCTATTCCCTATTCCCTATTCTGCTTCTGCAAAGATTCATCCCTAACTTCAGCAACGCCTGAAAATATATAACAACTAGGATGAACTAACTGTAAACCACCAGTATTAACAGCAGCTACAGTAGCAGTGAGCATAACATCACCACCTTCAGTCATTGCCCAACCCCGAGCTTGACGAATTTTTGGCAAGCTCTCGACTTCTGACCGATGGTAGACCACAACAGGTTGTTTCTCATTTTTGATAAAAGTACTTGCATGACTGGGCACTTTTGTTTCCCATTCCACTATTCCTCTCAATACTGTCAATGGTTGAGTTGTGTCTGGTGGTAGACCACCTCGACCTGTTATCGCAAATGAACTACCTTCTTTTTCAGCCTGAGTAGGCGCACATATATTTTTGGCCACTAATGACTCAGCATCTATGACTGTAGCAGATAATCTGACTACTCCTTGAGTGGGGTCTACTTGAGTATTAAGTTCAACCGTACCATCAATGCCCAAAGTTGAGGTAGCAGTAACTTGACTACTATTATCAAGAAATACTCCTTCTGCGTTGATAGAAATATTACCACCTTGACCCTCTATAGCATTAGCACTAATGTTGCTATTATCTGCTCCAATAAATTGTGCATCAATATTAATATCTCCACCTGTGGCAGACTCTGTAGCATTAGTAGTAATTGCACTATTATTTTCTAGGTTAATATCTAAAGCTTGTATAGTAATATTACCCTGGTCTCCAGCCGTAGTTTCCGCACTAAGAGTACCATTGTTAAGTTCAATAGATGGAGCATTAATATTCAGGGAACCCGCTACCCCACTACCAGAACTACTAACAGTAACGATCGCTCGGTCTTCTACTTTTAAATTAGGTGTATTAATATTGATAGAACCAGCATTGCCATTATTAAGAGTACGAGCAGTAATGGTGCTGGAGTCACCAGAAATTGAACTTACTCCAGATAGAGTAATATTTTCAGTGGCACTAACCGTTAAATTTCCTGCCTTGCCATCTCCAAAGGTGCTAGCACTGATTTCAGCTCCATCTAGAATTGTCAAGCGTTCTGTTTCTATGAATGCGTTGCCTCCATCTCCACTACCTACTCCCAGAGACAAATTTCTTAAGTCTTCTACACTAGCAAGAATACTACTAGGAAGTACACCATCTTCAGCACGACCAACGAGTTCAATGTCTGTTGCTCGTACTGTTAAGTCTCCACTACTACCGACACCAGATGTACCTGCTCTGACTTGAGCACCATTTCTTAAGCTCAAGCGTTCGGTGTCCACAGTTAAATTTCCGCCGTTACCTGTAGCTCCATCAAAGACTGAAGTAAACAAACTACTAGGAAGTTGACCGCTAGGAATAGTACCACTCATATCAATCTCTGTTGCTCGTACTGTTAAATCTCCACTTTGACCCGCACCAAACGTTCCAGTACCTATTAACCCTCCATCTTTTAACTGTAGACTTTGGGTATTAATTGCTAAATTTCCACCATTTCCTGTTGCTCCGGGTAAAACAGTTGTCAATAAACCACTAGGAACTTGGCCGTTTATACTTTGAACTAGAGGTGATATTTCTGGCAATAAATTTTCACTGGTAGCATTACCTGATAGCTCTATTTCTTTTGCATTGACTGTAATGTTTCCTCCTTGACCGGAGCTGAATACTGCCGCTTGAATTATTGCTCCATCTCCTAGCATTAGACGTTGGGTATCTATTGTTAAGTTACCGCCATCCCCTGTAGATCCTAATGCAACTTGACTATTTATACCACTAAGAAACTGACCATCTGGTGAAATACCTTCTGCTTCTATTTCAGTGGCATTAACTACAATATTTCCTCCCTTACCTTCACTGGAAGTAGATGCTAAAATTGACCCTCCATTTGTCAACATTAGATTTTGAGTATTAATTGTTAAATTTCCTCCATCTCCATTCCTAATTATTGCTCCACTCTCATTGCTATCAGCAGTAATGGAACTGTTATTTACCTCAATATCCGTAGCATTAATTTCTATATTTCCACCTTTACCTTCCCCTTCAGTACGAGCGCTAATGGTAGCTCCACCTTCAAGAGTCAGACGGTCTGTTGTAATCAATATTTGGCCACCATCACCACTACCAATACCCGATGGATCTATAGGTGATAAGTCTTCAACTGCAGCTTGAATAATGCTAGGTAAGATAAAAAGATCGTTGGCAAAACTACCTTGTAAGTTAATTTCCTTTGCTGTTATAGTTACGTTTCCACTATCTCCTACACCAGATGTACCAGCTCTTACTTCTCCTCCGTTTTGTAGAGTTAGAGACTGAGTATCAATAGTAAGATTTCCACCTTTACCTGTAGCACCTAATAAAACTGAAGTAAAAAAGCTACTTGGCAGAAAAGCATCTTCAGAAGTACCGCTGACTTCTATTTCCCTTGCCTTAACTGCCAGTTCTCCACTATCTCCGACACCAAATGTACCAGTTCCTATTTGTGCTCCCTTGCGTAATACTATGCGTCCGCTATTGATTGTTAATTTGCCACTATTTCCTGTAGCTTCCGGTATAACTAGAGCTAAAATTGCACTGGGAAATTGACCATTTAGAGCTTCTAATAGGAGTTCTTGCTGAGGAGCAGTAGCTTCAAATACAATAGTATCAGAAGCATCTATTTCAGTCGCATTTACAGTTAAATTTCCTCCTTGTCCTGCACCAAAAACGTTTGCTGCTAGTTGTCCCCCATTGACAAGCTTGAGGTTTTGAGTATTAATTGTTAGGTCTCCACCTCTACCTGTTGCTCCTGGTAATACATCTGTAAATATGCCACTGAGATTTTGACCATTTGCTGATATGTCCATAACCTCTATTTCATTGGCGTTTACTGTCAGCTCTCCACCTGTACCTGTGCCAAATGTAGCTGTACTTATCTGTCCTCCACTTGTGAGTATTAAACGTGGAGCATTAGCTGTAATAGTTGCGCCACTGCCACTTGCAGCAAATCCTACATCAGCATCCACAAAGCTTTCTGTTACTTCCAATAATTCGGAAGATATCAATGAAATGCTACCTCCTGGTTCATTACCTAAAGTATTAGCCACAATAGTTGAACCTGCTGTTATGGCCACTTGTCTACCTTGGAGTTGAATCTCACCACTACCTTCTCCACTTACATCCACAACAGCACCATTCTTGATTTGTATATTCTCAAAGTTTTCTACTTCTGAATAATTAAGAGTATAATTATTGGTGTTTTCTAATCTGACTAAACTGTTGTTTCCCACGCTGCCTATTTCTATTCTTCCTTGTTCTACTATCAGTTTTCCACTGTCAATAATTACCCCTCTTCCTATTAGTCCTAAAGTTTCTCCAGATGGTATACACAGGCAGGATGCCTGTGCCACAGAAATTTGATTGAAAGATAGAGCTGAAGGAAAAACTTGATTGAAAAATAGAGCTGAAGGTTCTACTGATAACAAGTTACTATTTTGAGGATTAGTAACACTAAATAAACCATTTTCTCCTAACCTAATTTCGTTGGCTGTTGTCGCAATAAATGAACCTCTGATATCTAGACTAGAATTAGGTCCGAATAATATACCATTAGGATTTACTAAAAATAGGTTTGCACCTCCTAATACTCCTAACTTTCCTAATATATTGCTAGCATTATCACCTGTAATTCTTGTTAATATATTTTCAATCCCTGCTGGGTTTGTGAAGTAGACACTTCGATTTTCTCCAACATTAAACTCTTGGAAACTATGAAACAAATTTGAACCTCTAATTGCTCCACCTTCTATTTGTTCTTTTAATCGATCTATAGAATTAATAACTGAATTTTCCTTCCCTAATGTTTGGTCCGGAATTATTTGAGCATTTCCCTGATATTGGCAAAATAGGCTAGATAAAATTAGCCATATTCCTAATGTTGAACTGAGCAAAATTATTAGAGATTTTAATTTCATAATTATTATTAAACATGAATATATTACAGATTTATATAAAATCAGGTCATTTATAAATAAAATTTACAGCATATTTCATATTAGCGAGGTACACCAGTTACGGGCAAGATGCCTGCACTACAAATACTTTATCCCACATTCCGCACTTCAATGTGTAATACCAATTTGATAAATGTTTGTTACAAATGGTAGAAGTAAGAAAGAAGGAAGAAGGGGTAAATATTGAAAAAAAGGGAAAAACGATATAAATAGCTATCTAAAATGAACTGTATCAGCTATTTTAAGCATATCCGATCTATATCTACCTTTTCATAGCATTCTTTTTTTAAATTGGTATAACATGAAAATTAGTATAAAATCCTTAGATTGCTTAAGTATTTATACTATATAAATTATCTTCATTTACCTTAGATCGGGAGTCAAATTATCAGTTAAAAATTAAGCATAAATACTTGCAAAATCTTGACTTCTATTGACCACTATAATTTTCTTCTTGCCTTTTGACTTTTTGCCTTTTGACTTTTGACTTATATTGTCATGCTACATTTTGTGGCGCGGAATGTGGGCTTAAAATCAGATCTCATATCAAATCCGTTTAATTCGGCATAAAAAAATGTTCCACCTTCACCCAGAGCGGAAAGAATTCTGAGTTCTCTTCCCTTCTGAATTCAGAATTCTGATTCACTATCTTATTACACACAGGACTTACGCAAAGACACTGTGTATAGAGTCCAGTAACTATTGGACAATAGTTATGAGTACTATATATAGCGTATCTGCGTAAGTCCTAACACAGATGCTACCGGACATGATATCAAGTCTGGATAATTAGCGATAGAACTCCGTTCTGCTCCGCGAACAAAAACTTTCTTCTTCTCTTCCTTCTTTTTTCATCCTGACTCCTGACTCTTAACTCCTTTGTCCTTATTCCCCTAATAGACATCTCCAATAATAAAAAATAAAATCAATTATCCCACATAAATTATCAATTATTCCCCTCCACCGGAGGGGTTAGGGGTGGGTTCCCTACTCCCTACTCCCTACTCCCTACTCCCTACTCCCTATGCATGGAGGAGATGTCTAACACATAACAACTTGGATGAATTAATTGTAAACTACCTGTATTGACAGTGGGGGGATTAGCTGTCAGGATAATATTGCCAGATCTATTTATCACCCAACCTTGAGCTTGAAGAATTTCTGGTATTTTTTTACTCTGTTTTCTCTGGTAAACTGATACAGTTTGTTGCTTAATATCTGATGATGTTGTTTTTTCCGCGTCAGTTTCCCAACCTACAACTCCTCTCAATACTGTTAAAGGTTGAGTAGGATTTGGTGGTAAACCCCCTCTACCTGTAATAACAAAGCTACTGCCTGCTATTCGATCTTGATTTGGTAAACATAGATTTTGTGCTACCACAGACTCCGCATCCACAACCTCAGGAGATAATATCACCACACCTTGAGTGGGGTCTACTTGAGTGTTAACATCAATGGTGCCATCGACTCCTAATGCTGAACTAGCAGTCAAATTGCTGCTGTTGTCAAAAAATAATCCCTCTGCTGTAATATCAATATTACCTCCTTGACCTTGAACAGCATTAGCATTAATTTGGCTACCATCTCTAGCTATAATAAACGTAGTATCAATAGTAATATTACCTCCCGTAGCATCTTCCTTAGCACTGGTAGTAATCGAACTGTTGTTTTCTAAACTAATATTTGAAGAGTTGATCGTAATATTACCTTGGTCTCCAGCGTTAGTTTCTGCTGCCAGAGTACCATTGTTAAATTCAATTGATGGAGCATTAATATTCAGCGAACCTGCTACACCTGTACCGAAACTACTAACAGTAACTATACCCCGGTCTTCCACCCTCAGTAGAGGTGTATTGAGTGTAACTGAACCTGCATCACCATTGTCTATGGCACGGGAGGCGATCGCGCTTTCTGAACTACCACCGATTTCTATTTCTCTATCAGTTATCATCATTCCCAATTCTTCTCTTTCATTGAAGTTGGAGTCTATGCCAGAGATAAAGATACCTTCTCTAGTATTTATTTCTATTGTACCTGCATTGCCACTGCCGAAACTAGAAGTAACAACTTGACCACCTGTTGTGAGATTTAAGGTGTTGATATTTAGAGAAATATTACCTCCGTCAAAATCGCTATTACTTCTTGCCGTAATTAATGCTCCATTATCAATATTCAGGATAGGAGCAGTAATTTCTATACTACCGCCCTCTCCAGTTGCACCTGACTCTGTACCAGCAGTAATAGCACTAGAATCACCAGAAATGGAACTAAACCCAGAGACAGTAATGTTATTATTGGCTCGAATGGAAATACTTCCTGCTGTTCCATCTCCCTCAGTTCGAGCCTCAACTGTAGCCCCATCTCGGATTGTTAAACTATTAGTCTCAATAGATATTTCTCCACCATTAGCACTGGATCTAAATTCGCCATCATCCCGTACTGTAGCAGATATAGTGCTAGAAAAAATACCATCCTCAGAACGGCCAATTACCTCAATTTCGTTAGCCTTAATATTAAGTTCTCCAGCATCACCTGCACCAAAAGTAAAGACACCTACTAATCCTCCATCCTGTATACTTAAGCTCTGAGTTTCAACAGTGAGATCGCCTCCATCCCCAGTCGTCTCTTCTTGAACTGAGGCAAATAGTCCGCTGCTAAACCCATCCTCTACACCAATAATTTCAATTTCCTTTGCTCGAACTATCAAACTTCCTGCTTTACCTTCCGAACCAGTTGATGAATCTATTTGAGATCCATCTCGTAAGCTGAGGCGTTGAGTCTCAATAGTTAAAGTTCCTCCTTCTCCTGTTGCCACTCTTCCTTCTACCTCTGGTGCTTGAACACCACTGGCTATAAAATTGGTTAATGTATCTTCTTCATCGACTCGAAAACCTCTAGTTTCAATATCTGTTGCATGTATTGTTAGGTTTCCAGCATTACCTGCACCAAAAGTTTCTGTTGCAATTAAAGAGCCATCTCTGAGAATCAAACGCTGAGTTTTAATATCAATGTTACCCCCATTTGCTGTAGATTCTTCCCTGACATCACTCGAAATATCACTACTAACTACTTCCACTACTTCTGAAGCAGTAATTTTTATGTTTCCTCCTGGCTGCGATCCATTTGTGTTTCCTGTAATTTCAGAAAAATCTGTAACAGTAATACGTCTGCCTTGAATTGAAATATCACCACCACCCTCATCTCCTCGAGTATCAATAATAGCAGAAGCTATATTGACATCTTGAAAATTATCAACCTCTGAATAATCCAAATCATAACCTTTGTTTCTTGGGTTTAACCTGACAACAGAGTTCTTCCCTATGCTCCCTAGCTCTACCCTTCCTTGTGGAACTGTGATTATCCCCCCATCTATTTCTACATCTCCTCCTACCAAAGCTAGAGTTTGCTCCCCTGGCAATTCTAAGCCCACTTCTTCCTGTGTTGATTGATTAATAATTGTTCCTCTAGCTTGAGTCCCCAGTTGATTTGAGAATAAGGCTGAGGGTTCTACTGATAATAAATTACTTGTATGAGGTGTTGTAGCACTGAATCGTCCATTTTCTCCCAGTCTAATTTCGTTAGCAGTTGTGGCAATAAATGAACCCCGAATATCTAAACTAGCATTAGGCCCAAAGAAAATGCCCAGGGGATTCACCAAAAATAAATTTGCTCCGCCATCTACTCCCAATTTGCCTAAAATACTACTGGGATTGTTTCCTGTAATTCTAGTCAGAATATTTTCTATGCCGTTAGGGTTAACAAAATAAACGCTTCTACCTTCTCTAATATTAAATTCCTGAAAACTATGGAATAAATTTGAGCCACGAATAGCTCCTCCTTCAATTTGGTCTTTGAGTTGATCGATGGAATTGACAACTGAACTTTCTTCACCAAGGGTTTCATCTGGAACTATCTGAGCATTTGCTTGAGTTTTCCAATTACTGAAAAAATTCCACAAGACAAAAGTTAGTGATACTGCCAAGAGAGAGGAATAGGATTTCACAACTAATTACCAATTTACTTAAGATTTATTATTTTGTAGACAAAACCTATACTATCTAAAATTTTCAGTAGTAGCTTGTCTAGACTAAAGTTATGGGTAAAAACTCAACTCTCGATCCCCCCTTTCCCACCTATGCTTTATAAGGAACTTCTGAAAACCTTGTGGGGAGCAGGGGAGTAGGGAGCAGGGGAGAAGGGAGAAAGAGTATAGATAGATAAGCAAAACTACTTAAGTTCTCAAAAAAATGTATTTTTCAATGCACTTTTTCTCCGCAAAAAGCCTCTCAAATGCCAATACATGACTTGTCTATTTTATCAAGTTTTATGTTAAGAAAGATGTTTATAAAGCATAGCTTTCCCACCAGGGTCAATTTATTGTCATTAGAGAAAAATTGATGGGGAGATGGAGAGAAAAATTGATGGAGAGATGGAGAGATCGGGAGATTTGCACAATTAAATGTATTTCTTATGAATATTCTCTGACGACAAAGAATTAGTCCTGCTCCTTAAGTATTTATGCTTAATCTTTCACTGAGAATTTGACTCCTGATCGAGGTAAATGAAGATAATTTATATAGTATAAATACTTAAGCAATCTAAGGATTTTATACTGATTTGAAAAAAGAATGTTACGAATAATTAAGTGCAATAAAAAGATTTTACAGGAAATGTCCCTTTGACAAAGCGGTGCGATCCCGCGACGACACCAGCTCGCTTGCGGAACGCGCACCAAGAGAAAAATAGAATTTATGACCTGAAAACTGGTATTAAATCTATTTCCATACGACTTCTGAATTCTGGATTTTGAATTCTAAGAAATACCCTAACTATTTGTAGCAAACATTTATCAAATTGGTATAATACTAATTTTAATGTTACAAATTGAAGTGCGGAATGTGGGCTACAAGAATTAGTTAGGACAATTTTCAATCCTAAAACCCTTTTACTGTTTGCTATTCCCTGTTCCCTGTTCCCTGTTCCCTGTTCCCTGTTCCCTGGGGCATAGCGCTATACATAGCAAACTTTTTGAAATTTGATATTAGATTTAGCGATCGCAACCTCTATCAGTAAAATGTTGTATTTTCTAATGAGAGTGTTCAAAAATGAATATATATTGTGGTAAAGTACTTATAAGTTCCGGATAGATTTAGAATCCCCGTGACTTAAGTCCGGGGAGTAGTCAAAGGTTGTAAGTACATAGTTAATATGATTGAGTATATAAATTTTTTTTAAATACTCACTATATCGGGGATTCAAACGATTACTTGTTGGGATATGATAGACATAAGGGTTAACTATAGGTTAAACTATAAGTAAGTAGGATATATAGTTAAAAACTATCTAACCTAATATACAACAGTATATACACTGAGATTGAATTAGAAGAGTTACTTAGGAGAAAGACAATGACATATAGACAACAAAAACCTAACTCAAAACAAGAAAGTACATTGAAAAAGCCTACTACTGACAAGCAGCCAAAATTGGAAAAGCTAACTGACAAGGATTTAGACTTAGTAGCTGGTGGTCGTCGTCGTCGTCGTTAATGCATGACAATCATCCCTATGTGTGTTAGTTAAGTAATAACAGTAGTAGTGCAATTTATCATAGAAACTTAGTCTTAACTAATTGATACTCCATCTCAATTCTGCCTCAAAATTTCCCATATTTGAAGGTAGCTATTACTAAACTAGAATATCTAGACCCAATGTAATCAGCTATCTTGTAATAATTCCAGGTTTTAATACTAATTTCTACAGCTAGAGGAAAAATTTTAACTCTAGCCTATTTTATCTGTCTGTAAAGTTTTGCAATCCTTAACATTATTGTTTGCTCTACAATAAGGCTGCTGGGCTAGCAGTGTCAGCGCTAGTCGCTCATAGGAGAAACCACAGCAGTTGTTCAACTTGAAGGAAATCTAAGACTCTACTGGCTTATCCGTGTAGAGTGCTTTGAGAGATGCAGATACATCAAGCCCGGCAAAAGTTGGGATAACCGTTCATAGCAGTGTGGCGGCAGAACCATTGACACTGGCGGTATCGCGCTAACGCGCCGCTTCGCTAACGCAATGATTTGAGGAATATCCCCAAAGCGCCATTCCAATCTCTCGGCATTGAGTGACCGCAATGCGGACATTTAAAATGCTTTGAGCCTCCTAAATTTTGATGAACATGACCACCTGATCGTACAAGTTTTGGAAGTATATTCCTCAGTTACGCAAATCGTATTTGGAAATCAACCCGTGTTTACCGAATTATTAATTATTAATTATTAATTATTAAATAATTATGGTTTAAAGACTCCCCTTTTAAGGGGAAAAAAGAAATAATATTTCCTTATATTCAATTCCGTAACGGTTTTAACCAGAGGTAATTATCAATTATCCATTATCAATTATCAATTAATGAAGTTGATAAGCTATGGCATGATTAAAGCAATATCTACTTGCTGCTAGCCACTTTTTCCAAATTTGATGGAGACTTTTTTCTGGGTAAATCCTGATCTTTTGAGATTTGAGATGAATACTTTCGTAGTCCATACAACCTGGCTGAGAAACCATGGAGGATGGAAAGGATGTCCTCAACCATTTCCCGTTCGGGAGAAAGTTCAACTTTGTTGAGAACCACGATTTGCACATTGTGATGGGCACAGAACCATTCGAGCAAATCGAAGCCAAATCGAAGGAGCCGATCTTTGTATGTTACCACAATCGATTGGACATTTCCTGACATAACCCGTTCCAGTATGGCAAGCATTTTTTTTCGTTTGTAGTTAAGTCCTCCTCCAACTTCTTTGACAAGCTCTCCATCAGGGTATTGGGATTTGAGATATTCGCACTGACGCTCAAGGTCTTCTTTTTGCTTCGTTGACGAGACTCTGGCATAGAGGATGATCACCCTATGGCCGGTAGTCCCAGTTGTATATGTGGTAATGTCATATCTCCGTTGACCTCCTGCTGTTCTAATTGTTTTGATTTTTCCCTGCTCTTCCCAGTACCGCAGAGTTCGATCGCAGACTCCCAAGATTCGGGCTGCTTCCCCTGGGGTTACATAATTTTTGACCATTTCCTTTTCTTTCTGTCTTCATCTTCTATTCTTACATTATTTGCCGGAAATTTCCAGTTTTTTTAAATGCTGCCTCCTGCCTTCCTTCCTCCAAAGTGTAAGTAGGGTTTGCTGATTAAATATCAAAGCATTGACATATAAAGGTTGAGCGCATTTTTTGGTCTAAAAAAGTGCCAGCTTTTCGGCTCAAAAAGCTCAAAAAGCTAGTATTTTGGGGCTATTATGGCAGAAAAATCAAGGAACAATTTTTCCGACTACCTCTTCTATAATTCCCAATTTCTCCTGTCTCCTGTCTCCTGTCTCCTGTCTCCTACCCCTACTAAAAGACTTTTTCAGCAAACCCTAAGTATTCAACCGAACATGATATTATACCAGATTATAGCCAACAGTTACTAGCCCCAACAAACAATTCTATGGTTGCAAAGAAGATTGATATAAACTATCAAGTTGTTCTACAACAGATTGAGGCTTGAAAGTAAAACGGATGTAAAAAGTCTTTGATGCTTCTTCTACCCTTAAGACTTTTCCATAAATATGCTCGCTCATAAACGATTTATTGCTAGGATTTAATAAATTAAGTTGGATATTACTATGAACTAATGGTAGTGAATCTTCAGAAGCATATCTGTTAATTTCTATCTCGGCTCCTCTTTGAGAAAGCTTAACTAACTTTCCTCTAAATACAGTATTACTAATATGTTTACCTTCTACAATTAAATAAAATATAGGAATTTTTTGTTCTATCGGTAAGAGAATTTCCTCCTCTTTCGGCAAAAATAGATTATATTTATCTCTAATTCCTCCCACCTCATAAATACTAATTGGATGACTAATACCTTTAGGTCTAATTTCTTTCGTACTATCTATCTTTAATTTTGAAGTGCCGATCGCTGCCCTAGTAGCATTAGAAATCAGAATTTGATTTCCAGTCGCATAGCTTTCTATGCGAAAAGCCAAATTAACTGCCCAACCAATAGCAGTATATTCAGTATGTTCTTCAGAGCCAATATTTCCGATTACAGCATCCCCCGTATGAACACCAATACCCATTTCTAAAGCTGGCAACCCTAGAACTTTGATTTTTTGATTAATAGATTTCATTTCTAGTTGCATTGCCACTGCACAGGCCACAGCTCTATGTGCATCATCTTCCCTAGCTATGGGAGCGCCGAATAAAACCATTATCCCATCACCAAGTAGCTTATCTATACTACCACCGTATTTAGTAATTATTTTTAATATGTCTTTGAGATAAATATTAATAACTTCTACAACACTTTCTGGAGATAGTTGCTCAGAAATAGCAGTGAAGCCTCTTAAATCAGAAGTTAATACAGTTATACATTGCCTCTTACCTCCTATTTTTAAACCTTCTTTACTTTCCAATAAATTCTTGACTATTTCATTGGAATGATAACGAGCAAAAGTTTTTCTAATCAAACTAGCAGTGCCAGCAACATAACCTGTAATAGCAAATGAGGAAACAACTATTGCTAATAAAGGAGGCACTACAGGAAGCCACCATCCCCAAATAAACATAATATAAGTGCTGAGAAAAATGATCGCAGCTTCTAGGGTGAGGTGCTTCAATAATGTTAGTGACAAGAATTTTTTTGTTTGATTTTGCCACTGCCATGTAACTGCGGAACTAACTCCAGACCAGATAAAAATCCATAACCATTCCAGAGGTTCAGACCAAGTTTTGATTAAGGAACGTTCATTTAGGGCTGTACTAATAATTTGACTAATAAAATTTGCTTGCAGTTCTACTCCTGCCATTGGTATTGGTGGAGCTAACAAATGACTACTATAGGGTGTATAGAATAGATCGTTGAAGCTTTCTCCTACTGCTCCAATCAGAATTATGCGATCGCGTCCCCAGTCTGGAGGGATTCTGTCATCAAGAATATCTGTCAGAGAAACTTTTTCAAAATAATCGGCTGGCCCTCTATAGTTAATTAATAACTGATATCCACCGACATCGGCTCTTACATAACCACCTTCATTTTTTTGAAAAGGAGGGAAAACTTGACTTCCCACGCGCCAGCGATCGGTTCCCTCTACTATTTCTGCTCTAATATTTTCTTTTTCTAAATAAAGCAATGCTAAATGCAGGGCAAAACTATAAATAGTTTCCCCATCTTTATTATCTAAATAAAATAGGCCTCGCCGGGATCTATTATCTGCATCAACGAGGGTATCATTTGCTCCGACTTGTCCTTTTTCTTTTAAAGCAGGTGGTGGTGCTACTCCTTCTCCTCTATCATCCCCTACTACTTTTTGGATGCCAACTAGATTAGGAGTGTTTTGAAATACTTTAACTAATTTTTGGTAACCAGGTGGTACAGGTAAATTGCGGTAAATATCTAAACCAATAGCTCTGGGTTCCATTGCTACAAGTTTTTTGAGCAGCTTGGCAAGAGTTTCATCAGAAATTGTTCCTTGACGTACTTTGCGTACATCAGCTTCATCAATACCAACAATTACGATACGTTTGTCCCTTGGAGGTAAAGGTCTATTTCTGATATAAAAGTCGTATTTACCCAACTCCCATAGCTGCAATATTCCTGTTAGACGTAGTAATATCACTAATATAGTTACGCAGGGAGCAGTTATCCACACCCCGCGCCACTGCCAAATTAATGATTTAGTTCTCGATCCAAGAGAATCATAATGAGATTTCAGTGACATAGTTCATAAAAATATAGTCAAATATGACATATCCTTATTTTGCAGGTGTTACTCTGACGCTCGTGTTAGCGCAGCTCCTCCGGAGGAGGCACTACAACACCCTCTATCCCATAGTCAAAGACAAAAGGGAGCTGCTTTTTTCATAATATTGAGAGAACCGTTCACGTAACTCATTGATTAACCCTTTGCTGGCGGTACGATACAAACCTATGCATGATTCTTTTTCCTGAAAAGGTGACTTGATTTTTCTCACCTTCTAAGTACACTGGAATCAAATCATTATCTATAAAGCTTGATGCGGAGGTATAAGACTCTTCTGTAATAATTACATCTATCCCTACCGTCTTGGCTTTATAAGATAACATTTATATTAATTTGTTATAGGGAACAGATACAAAATTTTGATTATTTCTTTTCCCTAAGTTTATCTTCTGCTTCCACTCTTCATTGTGTCCTATTATTAGTGTTCCTATTTTCTGATTAATAAGGGTATTAATAATCAAACGAGATGATTTATGAAGATAATCATTAATTTTGAATTCTCTTTTATTGCAAAGCTTTTTCAGCCTCTTACTTGATTGATTTTCCTGTAGTTGAGATTGTAGGAAGCTTTTAACTTTATTATAGTATTGATTTATAGATTTTAACGGTCTGCCATTTATCACTCTTGGGTTTGATTCCGGTGCTTATTAAAGGTTTCGGCTCTCGCCGACATGAAAATGTAGCTAAGTTGTTTAATCCTATATCAATACTGGCACAATAATTTTTCTCTAGCTCGTATTGTTTTTCGCATTTCTCATAAATTACCTCTATTACATAATGATTAAGTCTAGGAATGAGACGAACTTGTTTGATTTGTGAAGTAGGTACTAATGTTTTTAGATAAATTCCTGTTTTAGAAGGATTAATAATTCCTTGTTTTAATTGTCTCTTGCTGATGGCTTGTGTGGTATAAACTACAATATTTCTTCCCTTTACTTTATTTTTATATCCACCGAAGACGAGGCTGAGATTTAAACTTTGATTGGTTCTGTTTATAAACTTCGTTTGCTGCTAAAAAGCAATTCCTGTTTCTATCTAAAATCATCAAGATTTGTTGAGAGACTTTAGCTGGCATTGCTTGATAGTCTGATTGAGTAGAGAGTGTTTTTTGCAGGTCGTAATAGTGACGATAATTATTTTCAAATATGAAAGATTGACGAACTAAATAATTGCCATAGTTATAAAGATTTTTCGACAAGAAACATAGTCTGTCAATTTCATCATAAAACCGATGATTTTTTGTATGGGATATGTCTCTCAACTAATTTCATAAATCAAGGGGTTAAAATTATATTAGGATTCGATAATTTAGGAATTTTTATTTTTATTTAGTCTGGAATTACCAGGCAATTTCATTATACTATTAAACATATTGCCTTTGAGTTATTAAATTTTGTCAAATATAAAGGCGCTCTTTTATACAACTAAACGGAGATATTTGACATCACTTGACTATATATGACTATATTTATGTGTAACTTTTATTATACTCCCACACGCTTGCTGGCGCTATAGTGTAAGCTCTCTCGTTTCCCTGCCCTGCTATTGCATCGGGCAAGCGCGTGCTTTAAGGACGGAATGCCCTGCCGCCCTACTTTTGATCTTACGGTTTTCTTCCCACCATGAGAATCTTTCACTCAAACGATAGTTGTACTGCCAACGTAACAATTCTAACCACATTTCTATTGTGGCTATTTGGTATGAGTTGGGCCTTAATTTATATTGGTAGACAGTGCGCATGGTGGAAAATTTCCGGAGTTATTGCAAGATAATCATACAAGTTTTTCTACTAGGGCGAAAACTTCTGCTGAGATCTTGGCAAATTGAATGGGCATCGAACCTATTCAATTTGCTGCTGATTCATCTAATGTTGACATCTCCAGGGGTTGAAACACCCTGGATTCTGTGGTTAACCCACCGCAAATGGGACGGGACGTTTAAAGTGCGGAAGTAAATTCCGCACGCAGCCCCTCATAAATCCAAATTTGCTTTAAGCCTATCAACAGACTTCTAGTCTCCTCGGCATAGACAAAAATCTAGCTGTGAGCTTACTTTCAGAGTGATTTTACTCAAGGTGTTGGAGCAATCTTCTCGCTGCTTTAGCTGCCTACTTGCTTTTCCTAGGTCATGCGGAAGCTCACAGCCGTCGTAGAAAATCAAGTCCCCGTCTCCTGTCCGCCGGAATCTCACCGCAAAGTGCGCCCATGTCATGGCGACAAACCTTGCTCTTACTTGTTATGGTTTCTAGTATAACAGACTTTTACTCCGGGTTAAACCCGCGTGTTGTAATTCAACCAGCCGTTAAAACGGACTGGCTAACTTTCTCCCGATGTTTTTTATGTTTAACTTTTAGGTAATCTAACAATTTATATTACCTTTGAGCAGGTTGTATTTCCTGACAACAATCAAAGATTTGACTATTAGCATAATCCTCTAGCCCAACTGATTTTAACAATTCTTTCCAGGCATTAGGATGAGCTACACGAGATTTTTCTAAAGTTGTAATTGTTTCACTCCAAACTGATGATTCAGCATAGAGTTTAGCTTGTTCTAATGGTTGTTCCTGCAGTTGTTTTAATTTAGCTTCCATTTCTGGCTTGAGAGTTGTACGTCTTAGCCATCCATTAATGTAAAAATCTAAAGCACGCTCCTTTGGATCGCAAATTATGCCAAAGTGCCAAACATAAGTGTTATTAGGTTCTAGTTCTACTGTTTTTGGCAAACTTACTTTGACAATTCCAGCGGAGTCAGGCAGAGATAAACCTATTTTATATATTGGTTCTCTGACTCTATTTGTCCAATCAAATAAAGCAAATTCTGCCTTTCGTTTACTACTTTTAGGAACATAAAGGTAAACATTTGGGTTAGGACTAGCTGTTGTACCAATGTTATTTTTTGGTGCTACAGCGGTTAGGTTGCTTAATTCTTGTTTAATTATTGGATTACAAGGGCCGCGAGACCCAGCTCCTCTAGTTCTCTCTGGCGCACCTCTTGAAGTTGTTGGTGGAAATGTTACTGCCTGTAATTGTGGGCTTGATTCCACCTTAGTTTTTGCAGTTTGAGGGTGATTGACTGGAGGAGCTGAAACTAAAAGACCTACTAAAGAAAGTCCTAAAAAGTTTCGTACAAACATGATAAAAAATCACCACCGTATAAACTAATGTTATATAGCTATTGGTATTTTTAGCTACTTTATATGATTATAACATATATAGTAATTCCCATACTTGTGAGGTACAAAATTCCTTGGTTTTAGGGAGTAGGGAGTAGGGAGTAGGGAGTAGTAATTCTGGTTCGGTAGGAATCGATAAAGAAGAAAAACAACTGTACCTCATTAGCTAAGGTATTAGGTTTTAGGTGGTAGGTGGTAGGTATAAGAAATAAACAGTGAAGATTTTTCAATTCCGTTAAGCATCTATAATTTTACTGTAACAATCTTTCTTGAATTTGATATTACATTATCGATAACTAATAGGTAAGCATTCAGCCGTCAGCTATCAGCTATCAGCTAGCCTCCTATGGTCGGAACTGCGGACTTCAGCTATTGCTTTTATCACTCACTAAAAGCAATATTTAATTAAGCTAGAAAAATCTGACTAAAAGTCAGTTCCAAAGTCTATATTCATTTAAAACTTGTCCTTAAGCACAAGGTATTATTGCTGAAGTCCGCAGTTCCTCC
>NZ_JAAHHG010000188.1 GCF_010692555.1 Okeania sp. SIO3B5
TAGAAGAAAAAATTTTCCTTAACCGTCAGTCATCTTGTTTTCAACGAGAGGTAATTTAACGAAGTCAGAAGTCAGAAGTCAACCCAGCCCTAACACCTCCCAGGAGGGGAAGTCAGAAGTTATTTTTGTAACGGGGATTTGAGCAAGGCTCCAAAAATATTACGCCTTAAAAGGCGGGGTTTTAGACCCATATTATTTTGATAATAATTAATTATTAATTATTAATTATTAATTATTAATTGTTTAATACTTCATAAATTCAGGACTACCAAAAATTAAAGCTGCTCTCAATTCGGGAGAACTATTTTCAATCACTCCACGAGTTTGAGCAGAAAAATTATTACCCAAAGTCGCCATTAATTTTTCCGCACTAATAGGTTTACCTCTACCCAATAAACCACCAGATAAAGGTATAGCTAAACTACTACGTCGAATCATTGTATCTGAGGTTAACCATGCTTCTTTCGTATTTTTATAACCGTCCGGAGTAACACAACCATAAAGAGGCATTCCTAACTGGTCTAAAATCCCATTAATAGGTCGAAAATTATCAACTTCGTTACCAATAGCTCTCATGGCAGAAGCTACAAAATGATAAGGATTTTTAAACTTACTATTATGTGTTTCTACTTGCCAAAATTCCGAACTATTGAAGAGAGTTTTTAATACTTCAGAAATATCTCCTTCACTCTCTAAAAAAATCTGAGCTAAAGTTTTAACTAAAGATTCTGGCGGTTGGTCTAATACAAAAGTTTGAGCTAATTTATAACTAATATGTTTAGCTGTGGCAGGATGCCTAGCCAAAATATCTAAAGCAATTTCACCTTCAGCAATACCATTTTCTTTAATTGTTTGTCCGAGAAAAAATTTATCCCCCGGTTCGTGACGTTTTTCATCAAAGTAAAATCCATCTATATCTTCTGCTCTTTTGTTGTTAGGAGGTAAACCCCAACCAGTAAAAATTTTTGCTAGAGCAATAATATCATCTTGAGTATAGCCTCCATCCACACCTAAAGTATGTAATTCTAATAATTCTCTAGCATAATTTTCATTAATTTTTCCCCGATGACTCCGCCAATTATCCAAATAAATTAACATAGCTGGATGATGAGCAGTAGCACCTAATAAATATCTAAATTTTCCCAAAACATGAGGTCTAATTGCCTGTTGTTCGTAGGAGCTGAAATATAAACGATTTAATCCTTGACGACCAAAAACATTGAAGTGATTGTACCAAAAATCTACCATAACTTCTTCTAAATGACGCGGACTTTCTAGAGTGCGGAGAAAACGACCTTTAGTAGCTTGTAAAAATATTTTTTGTTCAAAGCGTCCTTTGATTCTATTTAATCCTCTTTGGTCTAATTTTAATTCTTTTCCTATTTGTTGAAGGTTTTGTAATTCTGTGATTATTTCACTAGGTTTTAGGGGTAATGTATCGAGATATTCTAGCTTTTGAATTAATACTTTTGGATAGGGAATAGAATTAGGTTTGAGTTGAGATTGAATATAGACTTCAATACTAATATTTTTAATCTGTTCAACTTGTCCAGGAGTCGGTCCGAAACTGAGGCGATTAATTAGGTGTAAAATTTTAGTATCAGGCATTTCGGTTATCAGTTATTAGTGGGGTAATATAATTCCGTTGATTGTCATACAATGCTTAGGGGCGTTTTGCTCCGCAACATATAAAGTGGCAGCTTTGCGTTAGCAAATGGCCATTCACCCCCTAAAATATAGACTCTTCTCTTTAATACTTAATAATATTGATGCTACCGGATTAAATATAATGCACTTATGAAAAAAAATATTAGTCAGGAACCGAACATATCGACTCTACATCTTGATACTCTACAGGAACAAATGCGAAGCCATACTGCTTATTTCTCGGACAACGAACAACTTTAACTAACTCCAGGGGTTGTTTTTTGCGATCGCTAGTCCCCGGTTGAAATTTAATTTCTCCTGTTACCCCATCAACACGGAAATTTTCACCTGCCAATATCTTCTTAATTTCCCGACGATGTTTTTCCCCATTTTCCTCAATTCCTTTGATTAGCACCTGAGCAGCATCATAACTCAAGGCTGTACGGTTACTAACATCGCCTCCCCAAAGTTTTTCAGCAGTCTGAGGAAAACTAGGTTGGGGACTGCTCAAACGATGCCAATTAACAGTGATAATCAGTTTTTCCAAGAGTTGGAGTTGACCAATATCTAGGGTTTTGGGACTGTAAATTGAGGAATCACCAACTATCGAGTTTATACCTTTATTTTCTCTAATGATTTTCAGAGCATTATCAAAAGAATTAGTCACTTGCGCATCTGGGACGAGAACAATAGCTGATTTATCATATTTTCTGACTTTTTGGATAGCATTTTTAGCATTAAAATTAGGCCGAGAAATATCAAATGAATCAATAACAGATCCTCCTTTTTCTGAGAGTTTTTCTTGAAAGTGTTTTTTGTAATCACTAGAATACGGACTAGCAGGGTTATAAAAAATCGTAGCTTTGTTTTGATTAATTTTCTTCATCAAGACATCAACCATTGCTTCTGCTCGCAGATCGTTAGTTGCGATAACTCGGAAGAAAAATGGTCTAAGTACTTCTGTGAGTTCAGAAGTGGCCGCACTAGGAGAAACTGATACTAATTCATTTCGGTTATATATATCTACAGTTGCCATCGTCATCTCACTTGTCCAAGAAGCAATAACACCTCGAATATCT
Organism: Okeania sp. SIO3B5; assembly: GCF_010692555.1. Taxonomy (GTDB): domain Bacteria; phylum Cyanobacteriota; class Cyanobacteriia; order Cyanobacteriales; family Microcoleaceae; genus Okeania. Next base: position 2,727 of record NZ_JAAHHG010000188.1, read on the forward strand.
GACCGTTTGACTAGGGTTTGGGCAACCTTCACCGCCTGAGTCTCTAAGTTGGCATCATTAGCAATGATAACTTTTAAACCTTTTCCATTCAAACTTTTCGAGTCTAGAAAATTTGCACCCGGTAAAGTCAAATTAGAAGATTTATTCTCATTGAATACACTCAAGTTAACTTCCGTTTGCGCTTGAGCTACTCCCCGCAAGATTTCTTCAGCGAGTTTTGCATCCTCTAAAACTGGAACGACAACTGCAATAGTATAGAAATTAGCTTCTGTTGCTTCTAAAATTGCATTATTGAGATAAATTAAAGTTTCTGGATCTCTTCGTTCTGTCTTCCAACTTTTCAGAAGCTCTTGAGCTGCCTCTTGATAAATGTTTTTGGTGCGAAAACAATCACTCCAATCTTGTCGAATATGACTTTTCCAAATAGGTAGAAAATAATACCAGGGTTTCTGACATTTAGCAACTGCTTTTACACCCTTGTGTTTGTCTCGTGGTTGAAATAGTTTGACTAGAATTTCCTCACCAATGCTGATGTTATCTCCTATTACTTCAGGTTCAGGGTGTAGAGAAATTCCAACAACAACAATGACAGTCAACAAAAACAGAATTATACCTCTCCTAAAATGCCGATTTGGGAACGGCTGAGTAAGAATTTTAGAAGCTTTTCTCAAGACATCTATTATCTGTCTAATTAGAGGTATGCCTCCCCCAGGCCAATAAAGTTGAGGTGTATTAGGGTTTTGGATGAGTACAGGCAGTTTAGATGCTCTTGGATATAACAATCCATCTGAATCAGGAAATTCCAGTATTTGCAAGCGTCCCCGTGCTTTTCTCACAGAGGCGTGGAGAGGCTTCCTTTTGGTAAATTCTTCCAGGAAATATTGCAAAAAACTCCGTGCTACTCGATCGGGAACAAGTTCTCGCATCACAATCATATTGGGAATATTAAAATCAGTTAAATATTCACCAATACCCAGTCCATCACAGGAATTAAAAATTGCCAGCTTTACTTTTGGGGCAGTTTCCCTCAGAGCTTCTCTTAAATTATCGACTGGTACTGTTAAAGCATGATCGAGTTGAATTGTCTGACCAGAACTGTGCCCAGTATAAAAAATAATATCCCAATTTCCTTGCCAAAGAGTATCAAATAGTTCTTGATGAGTCAGCGAATTTCCTGTCGCTGGAACAGGGTAAATGTTTACCCCATATCTTTTTAAATTTTCAATCAGTTTTCGATCTTCCTCCAGTTGCAATCCCCCCTCATTGCTACCAAAAATTGCTAGAATGCGAATCGGTTTTTGCCACGTTTTTTTTGGTCGATCGTATTTAGATAAGAGGGCAAACTCTGTAGTAAAAAAACCCTGTTCTTGAAATAAGTCCCAAGAATCCCAGGATAACTTACTCAGATAATCATTTGATGTATCGATGATAACTCGTAATGATTTATGTGAAACTCCATACTCTAGTTTTTTTATAATTTTTCCTGCTATAGCTTCAAATTCTAGTTTACTAAACCAATTTTTTGTATTATCTTCTAGGGTTTGAGCGGCATTTTTACAATCATCTAAATTGGAGACGTTGGTAACTTGCGCTTCTGGGCTATCGAACGCTCGTATTTCTCCCAACCTAGCATTAATGTCTTTCCATCGATCATAAACTCTAGGAAAATCTGGGTTAGGGGGCAATTGTAAATTGAATTCTTCGGCAATGGTTTGGCCATCTTCTGAAAACTTTAGGGAAACACGAAAACCTGATTCAAAACTGCCTTCTTCTATTCTGATAACAACTTGTTTAACCATTATTCTTAATTCATTACTTTAGTTTGAAAATTATATTCGTTTCATATCATGTCCGGCAGCATCGTTTGTGTATAAAATTAAGGTGACAATGAAAGAAAACCTTCTGCCTCCTGCCTCCTGCCTCCTGCCTTCCTTCCACCAAAGTCTAACTATTCAACCGGAGATGATATCAATATATATCTCCAAAAATTTACTCTTTGTAGGTTGGGTTGAGGATACGTTAGCGCCAGCTTATCCGTTAGGAACAACCCAACACCTAATCTCAATACAATTAAGAGTATCATGTTTTGACATCCTCGCTTCTTTTGTATTTTTATAACCATCAGGAGTAACACAACCATAAAAACGTACTTATCAGAAAAGAACATTAGTTAGAATTCCCACAGTCCAACCCTGCATCTTCAGGTTTTGAATACTTCTCAGGAATAAATGCGAAGCCATACAACTTTTTCGGACAACGAACAACCTTAACTATATTGAAGGGTAGCTCTTCGCGATCGCCAGTCCCCGGTTTAAATTTAATTTCTCCTGTCACCCCGTCAACGCAGAAATCTTTCTCTGCCAATGTCTTCTGAATTCCTATGCGAGTAGGTTTTTGCCGAATCGCTTCGATTAGCACCTGAGCAGCATCATAGCTCAAAGCTGTACGATTGCTAACAGGACTTCCCCACAATTTTTGAGCAGTCTGAGCAAAATTATCTTTGGGATTTTTCAAATGATGCCAATTAACGGTAATAATCAGTTTTTCCAAGAGTTGGGGTTGACCAATTTGTAGGGTTTTGGAACTGTAAATTGAAGAATCACCAACTATCCAGTTTTGACCACCATTTTCTTTGATAATTTCCAGAGCATTGTCAAAAGAAGCAGTCACTTGCCCATCTGGCACGAGAACAATAGCTGATTCACCAGATTCTCGGACTTTTTGGATAGCATTTTTAACATTAAAATCAGGCTGAGAAATATCAAGTGAATCAATGATGTATCCTCCTTTTTCTAAGAATTTTTCTTCAAAATGTTTTTTGTAATCACTAGAATAGGGACTAGCAGGGTTATAAAAAATCGTAGCTTTGTTTTGATTAATTTTATTCATCAAGACATCAACCATTGCTTCTACTCGCAGATCATTAGCTGCGATAACTCGGAAGAAAAATGGTCTAGGTGCTGCTGTTAGTTGAGAAGTGGCTGCACCAGGAGAAACTGATACTAATTGATGTCGGTTATATATATCTACAGTTGCCATCGTCATATCACTTGTCCAAGAACCAATAACACCTAGAATTTCTGACCGTTTGACCAGGGTTTGGGCAATCTTTTCGGCATTAGTCTCTAAGTTGGCATCATTAGCAATGAAGACCTTTAAACCTTTTCCATTCAAGCTTTTCGATTCTAGAAAATTTGCACCCGGTAAAGTCAAATTAGAAGATTTTTTCTCATTGAATAAACTCAAGTTAACTTCCGTTTGCGCTTGAGCTACTCCCCACAAGATTTCTTCAGCAAGTTGTGCATTCTTCACTCTTCCAGTTTTGTCTTGTAAAACAGGAACTATAACTGCAATAGTATAGAAATTAGCTTTTGTTTCTTCTAAAAGAGCATTATTGAGATAAATTAAAGTTTCTGGGGATCTTCGTTCGTACTTCCAGCTTTGCTGAAGATTGTTAATTTTCTCCTGATAACTTTTTTTAGCGTAAAAATAATTACTCCACTGTTGTCGAATGCGACTTTTCCAAATAGGTAGAAAATGATTCGATGGTTTCTGATTGTCAGGACTTACGCACGAACACTAAATCAAGTGAGGGCAAATGCTATATCCAGAGAGGGCGAATAGCATTTGCCCCTACATTCTTCTTGCAGAACAATATTTTTAGACATTGTTGTTGGGTTGCGCTACCGCTTAACCCAACCTACGATTTTATCGCTTTCAACCAGAATTATTTAATTATTAATTATTAATTATTCGGTAAAATGCCCATTCCACAAAACATCAAAACATCACTTGTTTACTCAAATAATAAAGTGCTTTGTCACAGTAATTGTTGTTGGGTTGCGCTACCGCTTAACCCAACCTACGATTTTATCGCTTTCAACCAGAATTATTTAATTATTAATTATTCGGTAAAATGCCCATTCCACAAAATATCAAAACATCAAAACATCACTTGTTTACTTAAATAATAAAGTGCTTTGTCACAGTAATTGTTGTTGGGTTGCGCTACCGCTTAACCCAACCTACGATTTTATCGCTTTCAACCAGAATTATTTAATTATTAATTATTAATTATTAATTATTCGGTAAAATGCCCATTCCACAAAATATCAAAACATCAAAACATCACTTGTTTACTTAAATAATAAAGTGCTTTGTCACAGTAATTGTTGTTGGGTTGCGCTACCGCTTAACCCAACCTACGATTTTATCGCTTTCAACCAGAATTATTTAATTATTAATTATTAATTATTAATTATTAATTATTCGGTAAAATGCCCATTCCACAAAACATCAAAACATCACTTGTTTACTTAAATAATAAAGTGCTTTGTCACAGTAGCAGAATTAAGGCTAACTTGAAGACTAAAACGATCGCCTGGATCGGCGGTAAATTTGAACTGAATATAATCATCTCGTTCTCTTGCACGAATTTCAAATAGAGATTCCCCCATTTCATCTAAACCAATGAGTTTTAAATTTGCTGGTAAAAAACGTTGTTCTTGGAGAGGATAAACCCTAGAAAGAACAGCAAATCTTTGGTTCAGTTTGGGTAAAATTGCTATCATTAGTGCCACCGGAACTCCTGCTAGTTGCATTCCTAGATCGATAGCGCGACGTACACCTGCTGCTGGATGACTAGGGTCAATTTCCCACAACAATTCGGCAATTTGCCAGCGTGTTTCTTCATCTTCTGTTGTTTGTAAAATCTGTACGAGAGCTTTATTTACTTCTGTGTCTGAGAGTTCAGGTTGAGATAAATATGCCTGTGTTTTGTCTCTGGGGTTTTCAGTTATTTGGGATTGTTTAAGAAATTTTTGAACTACTTTGGGAGATAATTGTTCTGTAGTTTGATCTAACCTGAAAGCCATTGTCATAATGGGTTTACGATTTCCTAGAATTTCTTCCACTGGTTGCCAAGCTTCTGTAAAAATACGTTCTAACCAGCTTGTTAATTTTGATTCAGTCAAGGTATTTTCTGAAAGTTTAATAGCTGCCGGACTCAAATATTTCAAATTTAAAATTAAGTGGCTGGAGTCATAATTTAGTTGAGCCAAAGAAAGTTGATAATTTCCTATTTCATTTTTTTGTAAAGACTGATTTTTGAATTGATCGTGCCGTATAAATCCAATTAAAATAGCTTCTTCTGACTCTACTGAAACCTGTATCAAAATATAGAAATGAGCAGCAAATTTTGGGGAATTAATCATTTTATCTGGAATTTCAATTCCTTCATTTACTATATTCTCATCTGTCAGTAAGCAAACTGTAAATCCATTGACTTTCAGAGGGCAAATTGGTTCCGAACTGATAATTTGATGAGGTGGCAGGGATTCAATTTGATTATCTAACGTTAAATGGCGATCGCTCAACCATTTTTTTAGTGCTAATAAACCTAATATTTTCACATAAGCTTGCCATTGTTGGGACTCGTTCTTAAAGCGATCGCTCAAAAGAGTTGCTTGCTCAAAATCTTCAGGTTCTAAATCAATAGTTTCTAAGTGCAATTGTCGGTAATACAGTTTGTTTGTTTGCTCAGAATTAGTCATATTAATTCTCCGGATTATTGTTGTAATTGAAAATTTAGTCTTGGCGAACAATGGAATGATTGATGTAGTTGTTTGACCGAAAAATTCAGGTATAAAGCCTCTCTATTCATGGAGAAAAAAGAAAAAAAATCCTTTTAATCAATCCTCTTATTTATAAGAAGAGTTAATTCTAAATTCTAGATTCTAAATTCTAAATTCTTGAATGCTTATTATTATGTCAAATAGGCTAACTACATTTAATATAATAGCGCATTTTTTCAGCGAACAAACTTGTCATTCTCTTATACTTCCTTCTTGTAGAAATTTCTTTATTAGCCCTGATAAAATGATTTTATTTGAATAGCCACTTGATTTTTCAAGTGAAGAATCAAAAGTATTTAGATCTTTTTGAGCAATTTGACTTAAATCCAATCCTTCTTTCTCAGATAAAATCTGTAGCAATTTGTCTACTATTTTTACTCGAATTTGCGACAGCATTGATTTAAGTCCTAAGAAGCGACTAACTTGAGATTGATTATTCATATTGAATTGCCGAGCTACTTCACTTTGAGATTTATTTTCACAATAAATTAGTCGTAAAATCGGCAAAAAATGAGGAGCAAATTTACTATACTGGGAACTCTTTTGTAATTTATGCAAACGTTGAGAAAGTACCTCCTTAATAGCATCCATAATAGCTTGATAGCTATCTTCGTCTAGAAATTCAAGTTCCATTGCTAAAGGTGAAGTATTAGAGGGAGGTGAAATTTCAGTTGGATTTAACATTGGTTCCTGTAGAAACTGAGCAATAGTTTTCAATTTTTCAAGTAGTTCATCTGGAGAATTATATAAAACTCCCCTTGGAAAAAGGCGATCGCGCATTTCCTGAAGTTGAGACTCAGAAGGTTCAGGACATTTACCCCTTGCACCCTGTTCTCGCCTGTCGCGCCGATATACCCCATGAAACGCTTCTACCACATCCCGTTCTTGAGGTGAAAGAGTTTCCATTTGGTAACGCTTAATATTATTTAGTTTTCCCCAAGGAGTACTTAAAGATAAACCAAATTCTACCCATAACGTTCGAGTAAGTTCTGAGTGGCAACGGGTGCGTAAATTAGTCCAACCCCAGAGTCCACCTTTATCAGGATTGAAAGTTCTCAGAATTTCCTCCCAGAAATAGGAGTAAAAAGACTGAGAGTTTTCCTGCACTTGCTTAATGTTTTTTGTCTCACCATCATCAGTGAGTACCAGATACAACAAATCTCGGAAGGAAAAACCATAGCGATCGCCAAATTGTTGAGCCAGTTTTTGACAAGCGTAAACAATGGTATGGGAAATGTAGCAACGCAAAGAAAGTCCTGCTGTTATGTTGCATTCCTTAGAAGAAGCAGAATTTTGAGAGCGAAAGTAAGATAGTAAGGTAGCTTGAATTTTTCGGTCATCTTGAGAGGAGAGTTCTTCAAGTTCAGCAATAGACGGAAACCAGATTTGAAATTGTTGCTGAACAGGCAATAGTACCTCCTCTCGATATCCTCTCTGAGAACCAGACACATCATAGCTTGCTAAATCAATTTTGCATAATGTCCAGTAGTTATTGGTGAGAACCATTTTTCTATCCTCCTATATTCCTCACACACTATTATTCAACCTTATTCATTAGTATTAATGCTTATCAGCACTCACAATACATTTTCCTAGAGGTTCTATTTAAATCTAGTGCTGATGATTTTGAACTTATGCACTTTAGATAGAATCCGGTTGAATAGTTATTGTATAGTTGGGAGTAGGGGAGTAGGGGAGTGGGGGAGTGAGGGAGTAGGGGAGATTAAATATTGAAGTAATTATAGAATTATCAACATACAGCAAATTCCAGGTAGATGAGGTACAAATATAAATCGTAAAATTCTTGTAGTGCGGGCATCTTGCCCGCGACTGATGTACCTCACTAATATGGAATACGCTGTATACTATATACAGCAAATTCCAGGTAGATGAGGTACAAATATAAATCGTAAAATTCTTGTAGTGCGGGCATCTTGCCCGCTACTGATGTACCTCACTAATATGGAATACGCTGTATACTATATAACCGGATTCTATATTAGACATCTCCAATAATAAAAAATAAAATCAATTATCCCAAATAAATTATCAATTATTCCCCTCCTGGGAGGGGTTAGGGGTGGGTTCCCTACTCCCTACTCCCTACTCCCTCTTTTCTGGAGATGTCTATTATATCATGTTCGGATAATCAGTTATAAAAAACCTTCTGCCTTCTAATCTTGCTCTTTCCCTTCTGCCTTCTGCCTTCTGCCTTCTGCCTTCTGCCTTCTGCCTTCTGCCTTCGGTCCGCAGATATTATAAGTATTCAACCGAACATGATATTAGATATAGCAATGTGCGCTGGCTTATGTACAAATTACAAGAACTGTCCAATAGCTAAAATCTTATATTATCAGTTTTTTATTCCCCCTGTTGCCTGTTGCCTGTTGCCTGTTGCCTCCGCACAGTGCTATATCAGGAACGGGCAAGATGCCCATTCCACAAAACTATGCTACTAATTTAACTTCTAACTTCTAACTTCTGACTTCTGACAAAACACCATTTAAGAAAATATCAGCTAACCCCTCTGCCATTTCCTGCATTGCTTGGGGAGAAGCATCAGGTTCTAATAATGTTTGTTGGCTAAAACCCGCGATCGCAAACATTCCTAAAAATACCCGTGCCACAAGTTTCGGGTTCATCTGACGATATACACCCCGCTCCATTGCTGTTGCAAAAAAAGCCTCTGCCACATCCGTCATTTTCTCAATAACTTCCGATTGAATTTTATCTCTCAACTCTGGATGAAACTGTGCTTCCAAAAAACAGACTTTCATCATATCTGCATTGTGACTAATATTCAACATCCGGCGACGCATCACTTGTGCCACAGCTTTATAACTAGACATCTCACTTAATTCTGTTAATAAATCTGTGAGAATTTCAACCCAACCTTTCGTAGCTAACTCAATCAAAATCGCTTTTTTATTAGTAAAATGACGAAACAAAGTACCTTCTGCTACTCCTGCCTTTTTTGCCAAATCTCGAATCGTAGTACCATCATATCCAGATTTAGCAAACAACTTTTGAGCTGCTTGTAATATCTTAGTTCGTGTCTGTATGTCCGAAGTTGGTAACTTAGTTAAAACTTTCATAATAGTTCAAACTTTTATGTTATTTTAACCAGTTGTAGCTTGATGATTTAGCAATTTAAGCATTAATTAACAAAGGAAGGCAGAAGGCAGAAGGCAGAAGGCAGAAGGAAAAGAAAGGTTTAAAGGGAGAAGGTTTTTTATCACTAATTATCCGGACATGGTATGAGTGGAGGCAGGCATCCTGCCTGTCCCTGCCAAGGAGTGAAAATATCAGGAACGGGAACGGGGAAGGGGCAAGATGCCCATTCCACAAAACTATTAAAATCATCCCGCATCTATGCAACGCCTATTTAGTTGTTGGGAACAAGGAATTCGTTTGAGAGATATAAAAAAAGATTTAATTTTAATTTCACGAGTCTAATCGAAAAAGTTGCATCCCACACCAATATTCGTAAAATCTCATACTTCAGAATATAATTCTAATTGTCACCTAATCATAAATTTAATTAGTTAATGGATTTTACTTATGCAGAAAGGTAATTCTAAATTCTTAATTCTTAATTCTAAATTCTTGAATGCTAACTTTGAATTGGCCAAACTAAAAAAGCGATCGCTCAACTTATGTCTTTGCTTGATTACCATCAGTTTGTTTTGGTTTGGTTTTCCCGCAAATATGGCCTTAGCACGAGAATCTACTCCCGACCAAAAAATATCAATTAAGCCTTACCTAGACCGAGTAATCAAAAAAGTAACAGAATTTCGCCTCGACAATGGCATGAAATTCATCGTATTGGAAAGGCATAATGCCCCAGTAATATCTTTTTCTATTTATGCTGATGTTGGTGGGGCGAACGAACCAGACGGTCAAACAGGTGTGGCCCATTACCTAGAACATCTAGCTTTTAAAGGTACAAAAAAAATCGGTACAAAAGATTATCAAGCTGAAAAACAAGCTTTAGAAAAACTAGATAAGATATTTGCAGAAATTCAAACAGCTCGTGCCAACAAAAAAACTGAACAAGTCACCAAACTTTTAGCAAAATTTGAAGCAGCTCAAAAGCAGGCATCTCAATATGTCAATCAAAATGAATTCTCCAAAATAGTCCAACAAGCAGGAGGAGTAGGAATGAATGCTGGTACCTCAGCAGACTACACCCAATACTTCTACAGTTTACCTGCCAATAAACTAGAATTATGGATGTCTCTGGAGTCAGAAAGATTTATGGAGCCAGTATTTAGAGAATTTTATAAAGAAAAACAAGTAATTCTAGAAGAAAGGCGATCGCGTACAGAAAATTCACCCGTTGCCCAACTGTTGGAAAAATTTTTAAATAAAGCTTTCCAAGTTCACCCTTACCGTCGCCCTGTCATTGGTTATCAAGAAGATATCAAAAATTTAAGCAGAGAAAATGTGCGTGACTTTTTTGATACTCATTATGTTCCCAGTAATTTAACAGTAGCAATAGTTGGAGATGTCGATCCCAAGGAAGTCAAAAAATTAGCAAAAATTTACTTCGGTCGCTACGAAACCAAAGAAAAACCACCACAGCTTAATATTGTCGAACCTCCCCAAACTAAACCAGGGGAAGTAACGATGAAATTGAAATCTCAACCTTGGTATCTAGAAGGTTATCACAGACCTGCAACGAATCATCCTGACAATGTAGTTTATCAAATGATTACTAGCATCTTGAGTGATGGTCGTACTTCTCGCCTCTATAAGTCATTAGTTGAGAAACAGCGAATAGCTCTCGTAGCAAGAGGAACTGGTGGTTATCCAGGAAATAAATATCCACATCTGATGCTATTTTATGCTATGACTGCTCCCAATAGTAATGTGGATGAAGTTGGAGCAGCTTTGCAGACAGAAATTGAAAAATTGAAAACAGAGCCAGTTTCTCAGCAAGAATTAGAAAGGGTGAAAACTCAAGCACGGGCAAGTTTATTGCGCTCTCTTGATTCTAATACAGGCATGGCTTCTGCCCTCTTGAGCTACGAAGTTAAAACTGGTTCGTGGCAAAATCTGTTTAAAGAATTAGATGCCATTAATGCAGTAACCACAGAAGATATTATGCGTGTGGCCCAAAAAACTTTCGTTGCCGAAAACCGTACTATTGGCAGACTGCTTCCCAAGTGAAGTCAAAATTCAAAAGTCAAAAGTCAAAAGTGAAGTCAAAAGTTAAAAGTTCAGGACTTACGCAAAGGCACTATATCAGGACTTATGCATTGACAATAAATATAGGGTGTCGCTCAGTTACGCTACCGCTAACACACCCTACCAATAGCGTTTATGCGTAAGTCCTGATCAATAAGCGTGAAAATCAGCGATCGCTACTTTCTCAGAATTGATCGAAAATCTCATAACTTAATGGTTGGAGTTTGTTGGTATTTGTGGTGGAAGCGGAATTTAACTTCCCTGGCGGGAAGTCCCGCGCTCTCCCGTTTTGCGCTTCGCATAACTGCGTTAACGGCTGTCGCCGACATGTTTGCGGAGCATTCCGTCAGGAAAAGGCGGAGGATGGTGGCGGCAGCTATTAGGGGAGCGTCATAAGGGAAAGCCAGGGCCAAGAGTCGGATACCTCCACAAATAAAACCTTCTTATACCCTTGACAAGCTAGGAGGTATGCATGTTATTATCAAGGTCAATACAGGGGGAGGAGATCACCTCACACGAAACAGCGGTCATTTTTTTCATGACTGAAGAATCCCGCGTTGTCGCGCTATGCGCAACGTCGGGAGTATGTCAACTGTATTTCCAACTTTGATGTCGGCAAGGGGTCTCCCGTTATACGAATGTTAACGGTCGGGGAATTGCCGACCAACAAATAAACCGCGTAGCGTCCACTTAGTTTTTTGCATTGTGTACTTCTTTGTGTTATCCTGCATATATCAGGGGTAGCGGTAATACGCACCTGATAACAGCAAGCTCGAAAACGAATAGCGAGTATGGGGTTCAATTGGCGAAGTTAAGCGTCAACCCGTGAAAAGGTAAAACTCTTGAGGGAGCGTATCGGAGTACAGAATTGTTTAGTACAAAAAGGCGGTGGGTCTCATCGTCTCTGTCTGTGGAGGGTTAAGTGGTTGCACTCCCTTTGAAACAGAAAGCCCGCGTCCGTGAGGTTGGGAAGCCTACATCATAATCTTTGATTTGATGTAGGAGAATGTCACTTCTTACTATTGGACAATAAATAAATCCAACAATAATTGGGAAAATGACTTGTATGTGTTGGGTTTCCTTTGCTCCGCAACGCTTACGCGAACCTCAACCCAACCTACACTATTTTCAATAATAACTTTTCAGTTCAGCCCCATTAAATTATGGGGCTGTTTTTTTGGACTTTTATTGTGGCTCGATACCATCAGAAAATCAAAAAAGACATAATTGTGTGAGTTATTTCTTCAACAATTATCTGTTGAGATTGAATTTAACTGACTTTTAGCTAAATTTTACTAAATAGAAAGTATTATTTCTCTAAAAAAACGAGACATAATTGTGTTAGTTAGATGCAGTTTCAAGTTGCTCAACCCCTTGCAGTGAGCAGAAAATTTAGGGAATAATATTCTTGTATGGGGCTTTTAACTGTGTAAGCATTCAGCCGTCAGCTATCAACTATGAGTTATTAGCTCATTATCAGTTCAAAAGAGGAAGCTGAAATTTCCTAGTTCTATTGACTTACATAAGCTTTTGGTAGCAATAGTTAAACCTAAAAACTGATAGTCCCTCAGAAGTAATTAGACAGGTAGCAAAACCTGCTGTTACACACAACAGATAAATAATTTCGAGAAATTTAGGAGTTAATTATGTCCTTAGAAAATGTTCAAGCTTTCTATGAAAGAATAGCTGATGATAAAGAGTTTCTAGCTGAACTTCAAGCTACTGAAACTCAGGAAGAAGGAAAAAAAATCCTGGAAGAAGCTGGCTATGACTTCACAAGTGAAGAGCTAGAAGAATATACTTCCCAAGTTCTAGAGTCAAGTGATGTGGAAGACAGCGTACTGGAAGATTTGAATGAAGAACAAATGGCAGCAGTTTTTGGTGGTTTATCAAAATTTGGTCCGGTACAAGCTCTCTATGGTGTGATCTGGTGGCCTCCCAAACCTTGGCCTCCTATTCAGCCAATGTATGGCATTGTTGTAGATACAGATCTATAGATACAGAACTTCTTACATAAGTTCTAATTTGAAACTTTGGGGGCTAAAGTGCCTAGATGCGGTCGGCTTAACCGTCAATGCCTGTGGACGGAGTGCTGCCGACAGTTCCGGTAGAAGCAGGAAGTAAACATTAAAATGTCGCGCTTGTGACGTTTTATATCGGTTTTATGAAGCAGAAATTTAGGAGTTAATTATGTCCTTAGAAAATGTTCAAGCTTTCTATGAAAGAATAGCTGATGATAAAGAGTTTCTAGCTGAACTTCAAGCTACTGAAACTCAAGAAGAAGGAAAAAAAATCCTAGCAGAAGCTGGCTATGACTTCACAAGTGAAGAGCTAGAAGAATATACTTCCCAGGTACTAGAGTCTGGTAATACTGAAGACAGTGTACTGGAAGACCTGAACGAAGAACAGATGACAGCAGTTTTTGGTGGGTAATTAACTGTTAAACTTAAACTGTAGAAAATAGTTGTCAAACGTAGAAAAGTATTGTAATATTAAACAGTTAATAGAAAGCGTAAATTTAGGCAATGAATGATTTCGATCATTATAGTAATCACGGGCGAGGGCAACAAAATTTGAGTAGACAGACCCATGAAAGTTGTTGACAGACATATAATTAGACGAACGCATAACTTTTGGCAGGTGTGCGATGAGTTAGCCAATAAGATCGAAAAACTTATATAACTTAGCTAACTATCACTGTCGTCAGCATTTTTTCACGACAGGTAAAAGTCTCTCACTAACTAAACTGTACCACGTCACCAAAGATAGCGATGCTTACAGAGGATTACCAACTAAAGTATCAAAACAAATAATAAAATGCTTGGTTGCAACTTGGCGTGGCTATTTTCAAGCGATCAAAGAATGGTCAAAATATCCACAAAAGTTTTTAGGTAAACCCAAAATACCAAAGTATAAAAATAAAACTCAAGGTAGAAATGTAGTTATATATTCAAAGGAATCAGTCTATAAAGCCCCTCTAAAAGATGGTATTTGTCACTTATCAATGAGTGAAATCATGCATACCTGTAGTTGTGGATACTGTAATCGAAGTGAGGATAGTACCTGCTACTGCCTGCTATATAATTGAAGTAGTGTATGAAAAAGCGAATCAGCCACAAATACAATCAACATATGTAGCCGGAATAGACTTAGGGATTGACAGATTAGTTGCTCTATCTACAAATAAGCCTGGTGTCAAACCACTGCTGATTAATGGGAAGCCACTAAAAAGCGTCAATCAATTGTATAATAAGCGTAAAGCCAAGTACCAAAGTCATCTCAAAGGCAACAGAAAAACTAGCCGTAAGATTGAAGCATTAAGTTATCATAGAAATCGTTTTGTTTCCAATTATCTGCATAATACCAGTTTCTTAGTGGTTGAGTATTTAACCACAAATAATATCGGTACTGTAGTAATTGGAAAAAATGATAACTGGAAACAAGGTGCAAATATCGGCAAAAAAAACAACCAAAATTTTACCCAAATACCACATGATAAGTTAGTAAAGCAAATTACTTATAAATGTCAGCTAGCAGGCATCAAGGTGATTGAAACAGAGGAAAGCTATACAAGCAAAACATCTGCCGTTGACCTTGAGAAACCAATTAAACATGAAACTTATGTGGGAAAACGAGTCAAACGTGGCTTGTTTAGAAGTGCAACAGGTAAAGTAATTAATGCCGACGTTAATGGCAGTCTTCAGATAATTAGAAAGAAATTCCCAGAGGCATTTACAGCCGAGGGAATAGTGAGCTGTGCCGTACAGCCAGTATTGGTTAATCCAATATCAAGATAAAAGCTGTTTCATTTTTCTACAGTTTTTTTCGTACGGTTACAAATTGTTCCTATGCCACTGTATGGCATTCCCTGGTGGCCTCCAATTTACCCAACGTATGGAGTAGTCTTAGATACAACATTATAACATTAGACATCTCCAGAAAATAAATCTTTTTCATTAATGGATAATGGATAATGGATAATTGATAATTACCTCTGGTTAAAACCGCTCTTGATTGAATATAAGGAGATATTATTTCTTTTTTTTCCCCTTAAAAGGGGAGGCTTTAAACCTTAATTATTTAATTATTAATTATTAATTATT
>NZ_JAAHHG010000189.1 GCF_010692555.1 Okeania sp. SIO3B5
TGGAGATCAGGGGGAGATGGGGAGATGGGGAGATGGGGAGAGGGGGAGGTGGGGAGATGGGGAGATGGGGAGATGGGGAGATGGGGAGATGGGGAGATGGGGAGATGGATTTGATATAAAGTATCACTTCTAACTTCTAACTTTTAACTTTTGACTTTTGACTTTAGTGAATGGGGAGATGGGGAGATGGGGAGATAGGGAGATGGGAAAAAAAGACACCTAGAAACAAAAATTTATTGCACAGTTTTAGGTGTACCACTCCACTACTATTTATTTGACAAACACTCTCTAATAAAGCTGACAGCTAATAGCTGAATGCTTACCAAAATTCTATTCTATTGTTGATTGTTCACTAGCTAATAATAACCTAAAATACCCCTTTATTTCTCGTCCTCACCCGTTCATACAACTCCTCCATCACTGCCAAAAAAGAAGATTCCTTCTGCCAAAAAGGGGGAAAATCTCCTCCCTTTTTAACCACAATAGCAGGAAGAGTAGGACTTTCAACACCTTCTTGAGCTTGTGGCAACCGCTTTTGAGAAAGCCAAAAATCTTTAGCAGAACAAATTTTTTCCACTGCTACTTTGTCCGGTTTAGTATAGTAAGAATCAACCAATTTAGGCACAAAATCTTCACTCTCCAAAGACGAAAATAAAGCCTGTCCTAAAGGTGACTTAGCTAACTCCTGTTGCAACTTTTCTCTAGAAATACCCCTCAGTTCAAACAATAAAAAAGGGTCTTCATCTAATTGAGCAGCAACTAAATAATAAACACCAGCAATATGTTTACAAGGATTTTGCCAATCTGGGCAAGAACAATTTGTCTCAAAATCTTCACGACTATGGGGAAGCAAATGTAAATTCAAATCAGCAAAAGCTGACTCAATATTATCAGGCATTTCCCCAAGCAATAACTTAGAAACAAAACTTGCTTTAGAACCCAAATAGGCGATTGCCTTTGACCAGTCAGTTTCTTTTATCGGTTTAATTTCAATAGTAGTATTATAGAGAGGTTCTTTATAAACACCAAAATAAGGATTAACGGAACCTCTTACCTTGGCATTAATTTTACCATTATTAATTTTATACTCTTTAATTTTCCCATTACGAGCATAAGAACGTCCTCGCCCCAAACGATTTGGATCGGTGAAGTTTTCTAATGCCTCTATAAAGCGTTTTCCCCACCAAGTTTTGCTAAAGTTTGTCATATTAACTCCTTGTTTTTTTTGGGATAATTATTTTGTTATAATATCAAAAAAGCCTCCGCAGTTAAGATAGTTTAAAAGGTGATTTTAGTCATAAAAATTTGTCTAACACTAGAGTATTGAATTCGAGACGAAAAACCGATAAAATGCTCTGGTTAACTTCTAGCATTAAATAGTCCAAAAATTCACAAGTAACTAACATGAAATCAATCAAAGCCTCAAAAATACCAGCCCTTTTTCAGATACTGCAATTGGTTCTCGCTCCACTCAATACTCTTGAATCCTATGCCAAGAAGTATGGAGATATTTTTACCATGATAACTGCTTTAGGTAAAGTTGTCATGGTCAGCAGTCCACAAGCTTTGCAGGAGATATTTACAAAGGATAATAATGAGTATGAAACTCCTGGTAGTAAAATTATACAATCAATGATTGGGGAGTATTCTATATTAGCCTTAGAAGGCGATCGCCACCGTCGAGAACGCAAATTATTAATGCCTCCTTTTCATGGCGACAGAATGCGGAGCTATGGTGAGTTAATCTGTAACATCACGAAAGAAGCAGCTAGCAATTTAACAGAAGGTAAAACATTTATTGCTCGTAAACTGATGCAAGAAATTACGATCCAGGTGATACTCCAAGCTGTGTTTGGTCTATATGATAGCCCCCGGTTATCACAAATTAGGTCAATGTTGGTAGATTGGCTCGAACTCACAGCCTCTCCACTCCGAGCTAGTTTATTATTTTTTCCCTGGTTGCAAAAGGATTTAGGCCCTTGGAGTCCTTGGGGTAAGTATCAGCGTCAACAACAAAAACTGAATGAACTTCTATATAAAGAAATTACCACTCGCCGCTCTCAACTAGATCCGAATCGTACTGATATCCTTACCTTAATGTTATTAGCACGAGATGAAAAAGATCAAGGTATGACAGACCAAGAAATTCAGGATGAATTGATGACATTGTTATTTGCTGGTCACGAAACTACTGCAACAGCTCTAGCTTGGGCAGTTTATTGGGTTCACAAACAACCACAGGTATATAAGAAATTAATGGAAGAATTGGAAACTCTGGAAACAGATGCTGACCCCATGACAATTTTCCGTTTACCCTATTTGACAGCAGTTTGTCAGGAAACCTTACGAATATATCCGGTGGCATTTTTGACAGTTCCTCGTCGGACAAAACAACCTGTTGAGTTGCAAGGTCATCAACTGGAAGCAGGTACAATTATTCAGGGTTCTATTTATTTGACTCACCAACGAGAAGATTTGTACCCAGAACCAAAAAAGTTTAAGCCAGAGCGATTTTTAGAGAGCCAGTTTTCCCCATATCAATATTTGCCCTTTGGAGGTGGCAGTCGTCGCTGTTTAGGAATGGCACTAGCAAATTTCGAGATGCGTTTGGTATTGGCAACTATATTATCTAATTTCGAGATGGAATTAGCAGAAAATCAACCTGTAAAACCCCAACGTCGAGGACTAACTTTAGGACCCAAGGGTGGAGTCAAAATGTTGATGAAAGGTAAACGTATACAGTCACAAAAAAAATCTCCTTCCCTTGTAACTATATAAAATATTATACTTGTTGCTTGATCAATTAAAAATTTCAAAAAAAGCTTATAAAGTAAGAAATATATGGGGAGTGCGTTACATTTCATTACAACGCACTTTACTCTACAGCTAGCATTTAACGAAGTCAGAAGTCAGAAGTCAGTAGGGGTGGTTCGCGAACCACCCGTACAGAAGTTATTTTTGTAACGGGAATTTGAGCAAGGCTCCAAAAATATTACGCCTTAAAAGGCGGGGTTGCGCGACCCATATTATTTTGATAACGAAAGTATATTGACAGTAAAATCAAACGATGATAGATTCGACCAAATATATAAAACATTTTGTATATTAATAATTTTTGGTAAAAATGAAAATCATAAAAGACATTTTAGATGACATAAAAAAAGGCGAAAATATAGATGGGTATTTGGCTTTAATTATAGGATTAATTTGTTCATTTATAGGAATATTTAATGACTCAATTACTTATGCTCTTACAGCTATTTCCACGGTGCTAACTTTCTTGGCATTAGGAATTTTAATTGATAGAAAAAATACTCAAAAAGTATCAAAACTATTGGAAGGTTTAACTATCAAACAAAATGATATTTTGGCTCAAAGGAATAAAGCTTTTTTTTATAATAATATTTTAGAATCTATCAGTAATGCAAAAGAAGAGATTTGTATACTTGTTCGCTCTGGAAGTACATTAAAATCTTTTGATGAGGAGATTAAAAAAGCTATCATGAGAAATTGTCAAGTACGCATTATTTTGTGTGCTAGAAATCCAGAAACAATTAATTCAATGGCTTTTAGAGGTCATAAGACAAACAACCCCAATAAAATATTTAGCGATATAGAAAATTCTATTAATAATCTAACAAGCTTAAAAGAAAAAATAAATGAGTCTCAAATATATCTTTTAAAAATACGAGAAATACAATACTTGCCTTCTATTGGTTTTTCCATTTCCGATCCAGAATCAAGCGATGGTAAACTATTTGCTTTATTAGCTTCTTTTCGTTCTGAGTCTAGTGTAGCTCCTAGTATCTTATTGAATAAAAAAAATGATATTGACCTATTTAATTATTTCAAACAGGAATTTGATAACTACTGGGAAGCAGCAAATGAAATTACAGAATTAACATAATTTATTTTCAGGAATTATGCAAATTATATTAGTAAGCATTCAGCTATTAGCTTTCAGATATCAGCAATAATACTCTACTTTTGTAGTAAATTTTAACTTTGGTTCAATAATATCCCAGCTAATTGAGCGAGGTTTAAATAAAGCCTTATAGGCAACTAATATCATGTCCGGTTGAATACTTACACTTTGGAGGAGGTAAGGCAGCTATGCTGGAGGCAGGAGGCAGAAGGAAAGAAAAGATTAGAAAGGAAAAGGTTTTTTTATCAATGATTATCCGGACATGATATAACAGCAATAGCTAATAGCTGACTAAAAAAAAAAAAGAAGTAATAAAGAAGTAATTATTAATTATTAATTATTAATTATTAATTAATTAAACTACCATCTTTTTATTCAAAACAATTAACTCCTTAAAACTCTCATTATCCAACTCCGTCAACCAAGATTCATCAGAACCAACAATCGCATTTGCCACCTTTTTCTTCTCCTCAATCATCTGATCAATACGCTCCTCCAAAGTACCCAATGCCACAAATTTATGCACAAAAACATTCTTTTTTTGACCTATCCTAAAAGCTCTATCAGTCGCTTGATCCTCCACCGCTGGATTCCACCAACGGTCAAAATGAAAAACATGATTTGCCTTAGTTAAAGTAATCCCCACACCACCAGCTTTTAAAGACAAAACAAACACCGAAGGTTCAGTTTCTTGGTCTTGAAACTCCCTAATCATTTCCTCCCTTTTCTGTCGCACTGTTCCTCCATGCAAATAATAACAATTGTAATGAAAAGACTGTTTAAAATAATATTGTAAAGCCTCACCAATTTCAGTAAATTGAGTAAAAATCAATAAACTATCCCCCTCAGAAATAACCTCCTCACTCATCTCACCCAAACGTTCTAATTTCTGGGAACGTTCCGGTGTAAACTCACTCCTATCCTGTAAAAATTGACGAGGATGATTACAAATTTGTTTGAGTTTCATCAACGTTGATAACATCAATCCCTTACGTTGAATTCCCTCAACATTTTCTAACTGTTCCATCACATCTTTAACAATAGCCTCATATAAAGAAGCTTGTTCTTTTGTCAAATTACAATATTGTTTTTGCTCAACTTTATCCGGCAAATCCTTAATAATATCCTGGTCAGTTTTTACCCTCCGGAGAATAAAAGGTTGAATCAACTTCTTTAAAACAACTAACTGAACCTGATTATTTTCTTTCTGAATTGGCATCTCAAAATTCCGACGAAATTGAGTCTCCTTTCCCAAATAACCAGGATTGAGAAAATTAAAAATAGACCACAAATCTAACAGTCGATTTTCCACCGGAGTTCCCGTCAAAGCCAAACGATGTTGAGCCGATAATTTCAAAATAGCCTTCGTCTGAGCAGCCTTCGGATTCTTAATATTCTGAGCTTCATCTAAAACAATTCGTTGCCAATTTATCCCCTCCAAAAGTTTTACATCTTTTCTAGCCAAAGTAAAAGAAGTAATCACAATATTAGACTTTAAAATAACATTTTCAAACTCCTTCTTATCTTGAACTCGATTACTACCATGATGCACAATAACCTTTAAATGAGGCGCAAACTTTTCAATTTCCTTTTGCCAGTTACCAACCACAGAAGTAGGAGCAATTAATAAAGTCGGTAAAACCTTTTTTTTAGACTCCTTTTCCATCACCAACCAAGCAATTACTTGCACCGTTTTACCCAACCCCATATCATCCGCCAAACAACCATTTAATCCTAACTGTTCCAAAAATTGAATCCAAGAAACTCCCAGTTTTTGATACTCTCTCAAAGTACCTTTTAATTTCTTAGGATTATCAATTATTTCCAAACAATTAGGATCTTGCAATTTAGCCAACATTGTCGCCAAACTTTCATCCGGTTCCACCTCAAATCCAGAACCAACTTCCGATGCTTTTTGTAACAACTCCGGCAAAGTTAATTCAGGCTTTTCTTTCTGATGAGTTTCCCAAAAATCTAACATTTGCTGCATTTGATTGTGGTCTAATTCCATCCACTGTCCCCGAAACTTCACCAAAGGACTTTTAGCATCAACTAACTGCTTCCATTCCTTAGCAGTAATAGCTTGGTCTCCAATAGCTAATTCATATTGATATTGAATCAAATTTTCTAACTGAAAATAACCTTTTCCTTCAGAAGTAGGAGCTGATTTTTTAGGAGAAGCTTTGAGACGAATTTTTGCCCGTTGACGACCTTCAGGAGTCCACCAAGCAGGAATAATTACTTTATAACCTGCATCTTCTAACACCCAAGCAGTTTCTTTGAGAAAATCAAATGCTGCTGTTAAAGTGAGGGAAAAACCAATAGGTTTATCAGTTTCTAATCCCTGCCAAATTAAAGGATAAATCCTCGCAGCATAGCCTAAATTTAATAGTAAATCTTTTTCAAAATCTTTGCCAAATTGTTTTTTGGTAGCTGTTTTTTTCCTCTGATTTTGACTCCAATATTCCTCTAATTCCAGTTTTAAAGAAGGGTCTTTTTTCAAAGAAACAATAAATTTTAAATACCAATCATCAGGAGATTTTTCTGATGCTTCTTCTAATTGAAAACAGAGGTGAAAATCTGAGTCATCTTGTGCGCCAACAAGTTTCTGTTTCCAACTTTGCCATTTTTGATATTCTGTCAAAGCAGCATCATCTAACCAAGGTGAGTTATCAGACTGGAGATGCAAACAACCAGTCAGTAGTCGAGAGTCGGTTAATTTTTTTTCAAAGGTAGCAGGAA
This sequence comes from Okeania sp. SIO3B5, assembly GCF_010692555.1. Classification (GTDB taxonomy): domain Bacteria; phylum Cyanobacteriota; class Cyanobacteriia; order Cyanobacteriales; family Microcoleaceae; genus Okeania. The sequence continues at coordinate 6,668 of NZ_JAAHHG010000189.1, forward strand.
TAGGAGTTTCGGTGACAATTTTGTTGAGCAAACATTCGGAAAAATGACGCAGTAGGGTTTCTTTGTCATAAAATTCTAGGTTTGTAGTCGCTTCATCAAAACCGGAAGTGCAAGCAAGAGGCATATATTCGAGATAATAATTAATATTATCTTCGTAGGATGGAGAAATAATTTCCCAAGTTGGATATATTTCAAAAGATGGCGTATTTTTTTTCCGTCTACCCTTTTTTGGCTCTAATTCTCGATATTTTAAAGCGGGAATGTATTGATCTTTGAAAATAATTGATTTGAAAGACTGGGAGTAATGATACCAGAAAAGTAAGTCTGCTCCTAGTTGTATTTCGGCAACATTATAAAGACAGAGAAAGTGAATTTCGTTGAGTAGTTTGATAATAGGAGTCAGATGATAACAGTCAATTTCCCAGAGTTGCCATTCCGTTGCTTCCGGAGGTTCAGTTTCCTGGTAACGACTTAATTCTGGTGAGGGTAAAGGTTGACTATCATTGCTGGGAAGAAGGAAGTATTTAGTAGCTATATTTTGGTTGAGAGTGCCGTATTTGGAAGCTAGAAGTTTTAATTCATTACTGAGGAAAAGAGATAATTCATCTGTACCTAAATGTCCGGGATGGCGTTGGTGTTTTTCCGACTTTTTTTTCTGCTTTTTGGGTAGATAGTCTGTTTCTATCCAAAGAAAAAAGGCTCCGTTTTGAATAAATTCATCCTTTTGGGGTATCCAGGTTCCGTGGAGAATTTTCATTTCTCAAAAATTTAGCACTCTGAATTGATGACTGTGAATATGATACTACTACATTGGAGGCCATTGCATAAATGCGGGATGATTTTAATAGTTTTATAGTTTTGTGGAATGGGCATCTTGCCCGTTCCCCGTTCCTAATATTTTCACCGCAGGCAGAATACCCACCCCACTTATATTCATCCCGCCCATAAATTTCTGAAAGCAAAGGCAAATATCTGACGATGGCCAATTTTATGAAAAAAGCAGGATTTTGTTTGATATACTCTTATATTATGTCTCTTTAAACACCCACAATAAAAATTTTAGGGAACAGGGAATAGGGAATAGGGAATAGGAATAAATTTATCAGAGAACACATTTTTATTATCGCTAATTAATGAGACTTGATATTAATATCATGTTCGGATAATCAGTTATAAAAAAACTTTATCCCTTTTAACCCTTTCTTCCCTTCTGCCTCCCCCTCCTGGGAGGGGTTAGGGGTGGGTTGCCTCCTGCCTTCGGAGCTCCAAAGTGTAAGTATTCAACCGAACATGATATAAGAGGTGGTACGTTAGTGCTACCAGCACAATTTTTATGGATAATAAAACTTCAGGACTTCAAGTCCCGAAGTTAGAAGAATACATTCGTTTCAGCAATTAGCAATTAAAGTACTTTTGAGGATAGTGAGGTACAGTTTAATACTAAACTTTCTTCCCTCCTGAATTCTGAATTCTGAATTCCGAATTCTGAATTCTGAGTAGTTTATTTATAACTATTCAACCGGACATAATATTACAAACTTTCTACAGGAATAGGTTCCCAAACTTCACCATATTTTTCTTTCAAAGCTTGCCAAGTTTCTACCTGTCCAGGTTCATATTCTCCTGGTTTTCCCCACTGTAAAAATGCACTCAAAGCAATTTTATCTTCATTATCTAAGAAACGAATTGCATAAGTAGTAAAATTTCCTCTTTTTGCCTCTCCAGTCTCAAACTTTACCTGTTTAATCATATCCATGTTGAGATGAAACTCAACAATCTCTGCGTGCATATTAGCATACTTACCTTTAGGAAGTTCAGCATAAAATAACTTTTGAATTTTGCCCCTAACTTCCAATACTGCAGCACTACTTGTCACAATTAAGCGTAAAGTTCCCAGTTGTTCACAAGCTTCTAAAAAATCTTTTAGGTTAGTAGTCATAAGATAGAAATATTTTTTAATTATTTATTTTTTTTGTTGCAGGTTTAGCATAGAATCCGGATAAGTAGTTGATGAAAAACTTTATACCTTCTCACCTTATTCTTTCCCTTCTGCCTTCTGCCTCCTCCCTCCTGCCTCCTGCCTTCTGCCTTCTGCCTTCTGCCTCCTGCCTTCTGCCTTCTTCAATTTTCATACTGCTCATAAGCAGCAACTATTTTCTGTACTAGAGGATGTCGTACCACATCTGCTTGAGATAATTCACAAATAGCAATACCTTCTACATTTCGCAGAATTTTCATAGCAACTGCTAAACCAGATTTTTGACTCAAGGGTAAATCTGTTTGAGTAATATCTCCCGTTACCACCATTCTTGAGCGAAAACCCAAGCGAGTTAATACCATTTTCATCTGAGCAGGAGTAGTATTTTGAGCTTCATCAAGAATCACAAAAGAGTTATTCAAAGTTCGACCTCTCATATATGCTAAAGGCGCAACTTCAATAGTCCCTTTCTCCATCAAAGTAGTTACCTTTTCTGGTTCAATTAATTCATAAAGAGCATCATATAGAGGCCGCAAATATGGGTTAATTTTTTGTTGCAGATCCCCTGGTAAAAATCCTAATTTTTCTCCAGCTTCTACAGCAGGTCTCGTTAAAATTAAACGTTCATATTCGTTATCTAAAAGTGCTTTAACTGCTAGAAGTGCTGCCAAGAATGTTTTCCCTGTGCCAGCAGGACCTACACAAAAGGTCATATCGCGGGTGCGGATAGCTTGTACATATTTTCGTTGGCGGAAAGTTTTAGCACGAATTTCTAACCCACGACGAGTCTTAACAAGAACATCTTGTTGAATTTCTCGCAGATCATCTTGACGGTTAGTATCAATGGCATGGCAAGCAGTGAGAATTTCTACTCCAGTAATGGTCTTACCATGTTTCCACAGACTTTCGAGCGATCGCACTATTTTTTGACATCGTTCTATCTGAGTGGCTGTGCCACCGATAGACAATTCTTGTCCACGCATTACAACATTTGCCCCTGTATGTCGTGCCAGTAGTTTAATATTTTCTTCCTGATAACCAGAAAGGGCGATCGCGCTATCAATAGTAGGCAGCTCTACTCTTACTGTCTCTGTCATGCCAAGATATTTCTGCTTTATAAAACTGAGGTCAGCATTAGGACTTTTTTTATTTTGTGAAATCCCCGGATTAACCATCCGGCTTTTAGAAGCTGGGGATTTAACCCCAGGTCATTTCAGTTATCAGTTATCAGTTAGCCTCCTCAGGAGGAACTGCGTTAACAGTACCTCTGCCTGTTTGCGCAGCATGACCTAGGAAAGTATTGGGATTGAAATATTAAACTTTATTTTCTCTTGGTCGATTGGATATAGCGCAGGTTTTCTCCCCATCCCTCCCCTTGAAAGGCTATCCCTTATAAGGAACTCCTGAAACCCTTTAGATGGGGAGATGGGGAGATAGGGAGATGGGGGGAAAAGCCTCTAATTAAATAGGTTTACTCTCCCAGAATACCTATTGAACGGCTAATACATAACTTCTATCTTTTGTCAAGTTTTATCTTAAGAAAGATGTTTATAAAGCATAGCCTTAAAAGGGGAGGCTTGAGGCCTTATTTTTTGGTCAAAAAAGCTGATAGCTGATAGCTAGTTAAAATAATGCCCCACTATCCCCAATCAAAGTTTTAGTGGTGGCATTCCGATCGTTTTTACCTCATTCCATACTCATCTCTTTTATACCTAATTGGACTTGGTGTTGTACTACGACTACGAGATAATCTTTGTCTGTTGTAGGAAGGGCGAGTAATTGGCATAGCCCTTCTTTCATAAGTCCCTTCTTCTCGATTGTTATCAGAGTAAGAAGGAGAAAGAGAAGGACGTGGTGTCTCTGAATGGTCTTCGTATATTTCCAAATGCACAGATTGACCTGCTGTTTGAGCTAATGCTGCTAACACAGTACGAACCGCTTGGATATTACGTCCTCCACGACCATATACTCGCCCTTTTTCAAGTTCGTCAAAAGCTAGACGAATCCAAGCTTTTGCTTGCCGAGGATTTACTTCACAGTCCACTCGTAAGGATTCTGGTGACTCTAGAAATGGCTCAATTAAACATCTCACTATTTCTACATAATCAGGATTAACTGACTGAGAGTTATTCCTCTGATTCAGTGGCAACTGCTGTTTCAGTTGACTCACTTTCACTGGTTTGGCTGGCTTCGGTATTGGCAGTTTCTTCGCTTGGTTGGGTATTGGTAACGGCTTCTGTCGATTCTGCATGGGAAACTGATACATTATCTTGGGTGTTAATTCCGGTTCTTGGTGATTCAAGGACATTGGCTTTTCTCAATATGTCACGCACTGTTTGTGTTGGTTGAGCGCCTTGTTCAAGGCGTCTGGTAATTCCTGGTACATCTAGTCTAGTTTCATCTGTTCTGGGGTTGTAAAAGCCGAGTTCTTCTAATGGACGGCCATCACGTCGGGAACTGCTGTTCATTGCTACTATCCGGTAGCTAGTCTCCCGTTTTTTTCCATATCGCTTTAATCGCAGTTTGATCATTTCGAGTGATTATACTCCTGTTTGGAATTGTAAGCTATTGTGTTTCATCGTAACGAAGAAAGTATTAAGCATCTTTTGTCAAATTTACAGTTTGCCACTAGATATTTTAGGACTCTTGCTACCTGCTACCGCATTCTTAAAGTTGCCCAAAGCCCTTTTTCTTTTTCTGCTTCTTTTTCTTTTTGCCACCACCCATACCGGGGTAGTTTGGCATTCCTGGAGGTGTTCTACCTCCTAGCATTCCTGGCATTTCCATACCTGGCATTCCTGGCATTCCCATGCCTGGCATTCCTCCTTGGCCCATTTGTTGCATGAGCGATCGCATTTTTTGGAAGTCACTCACCAGTTTACTAACATCTTTTTCAGCATAACCTGAACCACTGGCAATACGTTTTCGTCGGGAAGGAGATTTTGCTAAAAGTTCTGGGTTTTGGCGCTCTTGCTTTGTCATTGAATTAATCATCGACTCACAGCGCTTTAGTTGAGTTTCTCCCTGCTGCAACTGATCGTCACTCAATTTATTCATTCCTGGAATTAATTTCATAATTCCTCCTAGAGAACCCATGTTCTTCATCAGTCGCGTTTGCTTCAGGAAGTCAGTAAAGTCAAACTTAGCTGAGAGAATTTTCTCTTGCATTTTTTCTGCATCAGCTATGTCAAACTCTTCCTGAGCTTTTTCTACCAGGGTCAGTACATCTCCCATGCCCAGAATCCGAGAAGCCATCCTCTCTGGGTAGAAAGGTTGTAGGGCTTCTACTTTTTCTCCCACCCCCACAAATTTTATTGGTTGCCCAGAAATTCGACGTACTGATAAAGCTGCCCCACCTCTTGTATCCCCGTCCATTTTCGTGAGGATTGCCCCTGTAATCCCAATTTCATCGTTGAAGGTACGGGTCAATGTTGCCGCCTCTTGACCTGTCATTGCATCTACTACTAGCAATGTTTCTTGGGGCTTAACTGCTGCTTTAATTTTGGCGAGTTCCGCCATCATCTCTTGGTCAATCTGTAGGCGACCTGCTGTATCTATTATTACAGTATCTATGCCTTCTGTCCTGGCTTTTTCAACTCCTTTTTGAGCAATTTCTACAGGATCTATATCTGTGCCTAATTCAAATACAGATACATCTATCTGTTTACCTAAAGTCACTAGCTGGTCTATAGCGGCAGGTCTATAGATATCAGTCGCAACTAGCAAGGTAGTTCTATTTTCCTTCCGCAGATGTAAGGCCAATTTTGCTGAGGCAGTGGTTTTACCTGTCCCTTGTAAACCTGCCATCAGAACAATAGTTGGTGCTTGTTCAGCTTTTGCGAGGGGAGCATTGGTTTCTCCCATGACACGCACTAGCTCATCGTGGACTATTTTGATGAACTGTTGGTCTGGCCTTACTCCTGTTAATACATCTGCTCCTTTAGCTGTAGTGCTAACTTCGGCTATAAAGTCTTTCACAACCTGTAAGTTAACATCTGCCTCTAATAGAGCACGACGGACTTCTCGTAGGGCTTCTTGAATATTGGAGTCTGTGATTTTATTTTGACCCCTTAGTTTTTTCCAGGCGACTTCTAAGCGGTCGGCAAGGGCTTCAAACATAAAGCAATTTCAGCTAGCTAGTAGTAAGTTTTATTATATATCATCTGAAACTTTTTTGATTTTTTTTCTAACTATGTAATTCAAAGCATTCTTCTATAGACAATTAGATTCTGTTCAAATTTTATTTATTGCTGCTTCAAAGTTCTAAAAATATATCTGTTAGGTCATTGCTTTTTCTCTCTTACAACAACCTCATCCTTTATTCTTAACCTAATTTCTTATTCTCATAATCAAGGGGAACTTTAGGGATTTTGGTTCTTTGTTCTAAATACATAGTAAATTCAGTACATATTATTTTTTTTCACATCTGCATTTTGAATATTTTCTTATAATATATGTCTAAGTATATTTTTTAGCAAAGCAAGAATTATGCAGTCGTCGATCGTTTAATAATTTACTTCTTCAAAACCACAGAAATAAATTTTTTTAGTTTAAAGCCTACTATGAATCTTAATTTCTTTTTTAATAACTTTAATGAGCTTATCATAATATATATATTCTGTCAATAGTCTTAATATGATGGAATTTAGCCCATAGTATTGTTAACATACCAGTAAATCTTTGTCCAGTCCCAAACTTACTTGTCCAGATATATGAGTTTCATATTGAATTTGATGGCCAATCATTAAAAAATCGGTTTAGGTTTGGTTAACATCATATTATAGATTTCACAGACACATAAAAAAAATATTCAAAACATCAGGTGCAAAAGATATGCATACTTCCAAACAAAAAATTACAGATAAAAATAATAAATGTAATACAAAAGCTTTACCAGAAAAAACTTCTGCCATCCCAAACCATCAAAACACTGAGGATATAAATATAGACCAGCTATTGCAAGCCCTGACATCTCAACTATCCAATCATCATAATCAAGTTGAGCAACTAAAAATTTGGAGACAAATAATAGAGCGACTAGAAAGTTTTCCACACCACAGCAGAATATTAACAGCAATTGTAGAACCAAGTAGCCTCAGCATAAAATATGCCAATCATGCTTTTTGCCAGCTAATGGGAATGGAAAGGATCAATGAAATAGAATCAAAGCAAAACATTAAGCTCAATGAGTTGGTAAGTGATTGGGAAAAAACAGAACTAGGCAAAATTTACCGCCTGCAAGTTTTGCACTCGGTACTCAAAGAACTTTATCAAATAGACACAGCAAATCTACAATTTCAAAATTATTCAATTATATCAACAATTAATTGCCCACAAAACTCAGAACCAAAGTATATAGAATTCTGGCTTTGTTGCTCGCAACAAAAAGTACAAAGAGTTGGCAAAACTGTAAACGATTTTACAGAGATCAATCTCCAATCAATGTCAACATCTGAACAAATAGATTGGCTAATACAACCGGGAAATCTAGAAATTTTAGCCCAACAGTTAAAATTGGAAAATTTCCAACTAGAGGGTTTGTTTTTACTAGAAGGATTAGATGTAACTATTCAAGAACAAAAACGAAGACTAACTCAACTGTTAGTGGAACCAGAATCATTGATGCAGCGAGAGAAATTTCAGCGAATAGACAAATTAATGCGGCCGCTTTTCCGGGCAGATGATATGATTCTACTGCGCAATGAAGGAGAAAAACAACTAAAATTATTTATCGGTAGTGAGTATTTAACGACAAGCAACTATCCTAAACTATATTCCACAAAGAGTTTAGAGGATTCTCCGATTTTGAAAACTGCTAAAGATAATCAAATTCAGAATATTCCCGATCTGAAGATACATTGTCAAACTGAGTGCGAACAAAATCTATATCAAAAAGGGGTACGCTCCTTACTACTAATTCCTCTGGTAATTAAAACTACCTGCCCACAAGAGAGTTCTGGACTTCAAGCAGTTTTGGGAATAATCGGATTAACCAGCAAGCTACCCAATAATTTTTATTTCTCTGATTACAAACACGCTCAAGAACTTATTTCACCTTTGACTACTGCGGTTCGTCAAACAATTCAACAACGATTCACAAATATTCGTAATATTCACCCGGCAGTGGAATGGCGATTTTTGCAAGAGGCAGAACGGCGTAGTTGGGGATTACCGCCAGAAACAATCTTTTTTGAAGATGTCTATCCTCTCTATGGTATCTGTGATATTCGTGGTTCTTCTACCGAACGTAATCGGGCAATTCAAACCGATCTGCTGACACAATTTTGCTTAGGGTTGACAATTGTTGAAACTGTTTGTCAAATAAAAGATAGTGCTTTTTGTCAGCAACTACGACAAGATTTGTTGGCATATATTAAGTCTCTAGAAGAAAAAGTATCAGTGGATAGTGAAATTACAGCGAGAGACTATCTACATTTACATTTAGAAATTTATTTTGATTATTTTGTGGAATGTGGAGATGCTGTCAAAACTGCTGTAGAAGCTTATCGAGCTGCTTGTGACAATGAACATCATAGCGTGTATCAAGCTCGCGATCGCTATGACCAGATGTTGCACAAAATTAACTACCATCTTCAAAGCACTTGGGAAGAATGGCAGCAGCAGATGCAGGAAATTCTACCCCATCATTGCGATTTTGAGGCTACCGATGGCATAGATCACATGATGTATGTTGGGAAATCTATTAATCCTAAATTTAGTCAATTTCATCTGTGTAGTTTACGTTACGAGCAACTACGAGCAATCTGTGATTGTGCTAGAACAATTTTGCGCCTGAGAGCTGAATCTGAGGAAATAACTTTGGGAGTTGTACATCTGATTTTAGTGCAGAATTCTACAATTGATATTTATCACAATGAAAGAACAGAAAGATTGTTTGATGTTAGAGGTACTCGCGATATTCGTTATGAGATTGTTAAAAAGCGAATTGATAAAGGCGTGGATCGGGAAACAAAGGAGCGGATAACTCAACCAGGGATGTTGACTGTGGTTTATTCTACTGATGAGGAGTGGCAAGAATATCAACAGTATTTCCGTTATTTAGTTCGTGAAGGTTGGATAGAGGATAAATTTGAGAGTGGTTGGGTTGAGCCTTTACAGGGAGTAAGTGGTTTACGGTTTGTTCGAGCGAAGGTACTGTTGCCTGAGGAGGCTACATCTAGTAAGTAGGCGTTGCATAGTGTGGGGAGTGTGGGAGTAGGGGAGTGTGGGAGTGGGGGAGTGGGGGAGAAATTGAAAAATATATACAGCGTATTTCATATTAGTCAGGTATACCAGTCGCGGGCAAGATGCTATAGCGGGCAAGATGCTATAGCGGGCAAGATGCCCGCACTACAAATACTTTACTATTCTTGTGTGTACCTTGTTTACCTGAAATATACTGTATCTTCACCATTACGCAAGAATGACTCAAGTTAGCAAAATGTTTAATCATAAAATCGGTTATATTCCCTCAGATTATTTATATAAATATGATATCCCGATCGACACAGAAGCAATATTAAAAACCCGTCAAGAAAAACACAAAAAATTATTTGAAACTTCTACTCAAAAGTATTACGAAGCAGTACAGACAGTTGCAGATATCAAAAGTGATTTTTTCGACTTTTCCGGTGCAGCGATAAAAATCGGTCATGCTGAGGAACTCTCCCCAGAGCAACAACAAAGATTTCACCAAAGTTTGCAAACATTTTGTCCTTGGAAAAAAGGTCCGTTTAAACTATTTGGTACAACCATTGATGCTGAATGGCGTTCTGACTGGAAATGGGAGCGTATTTTGCCACATATTAGTTCTCTGAAAAATCGTAGAGTCGCCGATATTGGCTGCCACAATGGTTATTTTATGTTTCGCATGATAGCTCAACAACCGGAATTAGTTATTGGTTTTGAACCCTACACAAAACATTTTTGGAATTTTCAACTTATTCAAAATATTGTGCAACAAAAAATGCTGATGTTTGAACTGTTGGGAGTTGAACATATTCACTATTACCCCCAATTTTTTGATACTATTTTCTGCTTGGGTATTCTCTATCATCACACTGATCCCATTGGTTTATTACGCAAAATGCGAGCAGCTTTAGCGCCTAAAGGGGAAATTATTATTGACTGTCAAGGCATTCCAGGAGATTTATCAGTAGCTCTCACACCTCGGAAACGTTATGCTCAAGCACGAGGTATTTGGTTCCTACCTACTCAGTCTTGTTTAGAGAGTTGGATAGGGCGAGCGGGGTTTAGTGATATTAATTGTTTTTTTGCCGAACCTTTGTCAGTGGCAGAACAACGGCGCACTTCTTGGGCAAATATTGATAGTTTGTCAGATTTTCTTAATCCTGAAGACTCTTCGTTGACAGTTGAGGGTTATCCTGCACCTTGGCGCTATTATGCGATCGCTCGTAAATAATGAGTAGGGGAGTCGGGGAGATGGGGAGTGGGGGAGTGGGGGAGTGGTAAACATAAGAATAATTATAGTTAGTATAGCGGTTTTCACTAAAGAAGGTGATTCAGTCTGTGTTAATTAGGGTTTGCTGAAAAAGTCTGATGGTGATGGTAGGCAACAGGGAACAGGGAACAGGGAACAGTTTAGACTATCTGCTACGGCCAAATTTTCTGATACTTAGCAGAAAAATATGAGCATTTTGAGACCAAAAGAGCCAAAAACCTTGCACTTTTTTATAATTAAAAACTCTGGAAGCCTGAACTGGCATTGATTACAATTTTATTCAGCAAGCCCTAATTACTAGACATCTGCAATAATAAAAAATAAAATCAATCATCGCACAGAAATTATCAAATTTTTTCCCTTACTCCCTACTCCCCCGCTCCCCTACTCCCCCGCTCCCCTACCCCCCTACTCCCTACTCCCTACTCCCTACTCCCTTTAGAAATTTTTTTGAGTGTAGAAGCTCGACTCGCTAACCGGATTAACTTATAAGGAGATGTACGACTACCTACTCTAATT
>NZ_JAAHHG010000019.1 GCF_010692555.1 Okeania sp. SIO3B5
CTCCCCATCTCCCCATTCACTAAAGTCAAAAGTCAAAAGTTAAAAGTTAAAAGTTAAAAGTGATACTTTATATCAAATCCATCTCCCCATCTCCCCATCTCCCCATCTCCCCATCTCCCCATCTCCCCATCTCCCCATCTCCCCATCTCCCCATCTCCCCATCTCCCCATCTCCCCATGATCTCCAGCACAGCAAAATTTTAGTAGAGAAGCCAATTTTCAATAACATCTTTTTTTGACAATCGTTTAGTTATTGTGTATGATTATCAATAGGCATACATTTTTGATAAAATACCGTGGCCCTTTATACACCATCTTCATTTAAAGCAGAACTAAATGACAAAGGTTGGCGAATGACTCCCCAACGGGAGACCATTTTGCACGTTTTTCAAAATCTTCCTAAAGGCAATCATCTGAGTGCCGAGGATCTTTATAATATGCTACAAAATCGGGGTGAAAGAATTAGCCTCTCTACCATTTACAGAACTTTAAAGTTAATGGCAAGGATGGGAATTCTACGAGAACTAGAACTAGCGGAGGGACATAAACATTATGAGATAAATCAACCTTATCCTCATCATCACCACCATCTTGTCTGCGTACAATGTAATAAAACTGTTGAATTTAAGAATGATTCTATTTTAAAAATTGGTCTGAAGCAGACAGAAAAATCTGGGTTACATCTATTAGATTGTCAATTAACTATTCATACAATTTGTTTTGAAGCTCTAAGAATGGGCTGGCCTTCTCTCGTATCTTGTGAATGGTCTTGTCCACGAGCACTTGCAGATGCAGAACAATCTGATTGACATCCTCCCAACTTTGTGCATGGGGCGACAACGTGGGATTCCTAAACCTCGCGGACTAGGACTTTCTGCTTCCTCTTGACAGAGGAGCTGCGCTAACATAGCACCTGCCTCCAAGGCCAAACCTCTTTCTGGTCTTACGGTCGCTCCACAGACTGACACTGCTAGCCCAGCAGCCTTATTTAATACTAACACACTAACCAACGTTGAGATAAAAAACTCTGAATAATAAAATAAACAACCCTACTTAATTTCTAAGTGGGGTAATATCAGTTATCAGTTATCAGTTGTAAATAATTAGGGCTTGCTGATTAAATCTAAAAGCATTGACATACAAAGACTTTAGACTTTTATGGTCTGAAATACCTTGGTTTTCAGCTCTTCACGCTCAAAAAGTTAGTATTTTAGGCGCATAGTTGGGCAGAAAAATCGTTCTTACAATTCTTACCCCTACCTCTTCTAAATTCCTATTTCTCCTGTTTCCTGTCTTCCCCTCCCCTCCACCGGAGGGGGAGGGGCGAGGGGTGGGTTGTCTCCTGTCTCCTACCCCTACTAAAAAACTTTCCATACGCAAACCCTAATTAGTTTTCAATATCTTTAGCACTTAAGCCATAACGCATTTGAGCTTTCGCCACTGCTGCTCTTGTTTGTGAGTTGTAAACACCATTCAATGGACCAAAATAAAGTCCCTGTACCCGAAGTCTCTTTTGTAGTTCTAAAACATTTGCTGTACTACCGATATAAGTAGCTCGGTGATGGGAATTACTGGGAGCGATCGCAGTAGGGTGTCTTAGAGCTTGTAATGTATTTCTTGTAGCTATTCCATTGGCGTTTGTTCCCACATCTTGCTGAAAACATTTTACAGCAAACTCAGTCCCTGGTCCAAAGACACCATCAACGATACCAGGATAATAACCCAATCTTGTTAATAAAATCTGGAGTTGTTTTACAGCCAAACCTCGATCGCCCCTTCTGAGGACACTTGAGTAAGAGTATTGCCTAGCAGTGTAGTTTTCCCTGGAATAAGACACAGGACCTGGGGGCAGAACTTGACTAGGATTAAATAGAAATGCTTGAGTTGTTGGTCCTACTATACCTGTAGGAGTAATTCTATTTATTTTTTGAAATTCAATGACTGCTATCTCAGTACTTCGATCAAAATAGTTAGTTATTTGTCCTTGATAATAACCTAAACTTTTTAAACGTTGTTGTAATCTTCCTATCTCTAGACCTGTTTCTCCAGGTCGAAGAAATACTCTCTCCACAGGAACAGGTCTAATACCAAACAAATATTCTCTAGTGGTAATACCTACCTGACCTGTAGGCGTAATTCTGTGAGCATTTTGAAATCTGATAACTGCAGTTCTAGTATTTTGGTCATAAATACTATTGATGGGACCTCTGTAAAACCCTAGTTCTGCTAACCTTCTTTGAATAATTGCTACTTGAGGGCTAACTTGTCCAAAATATAATACTCTTGTTGAAGAATTTAATAGGGAAGAATTAATTTGCTTAGACCTATTACCTGCAAATAGTAATGACCAAGTAGTAGGTTCAATTTGCCCTGTAGCTGCAATACCCTTGTCTTCCTGGAATTGTCTTACAGCTCTTTCTGTAATAGGACCATAATAACCAGTTAGATTGGCATAAAAATAGCCTAACTCTCTCAGTTTTCTTTGAACTGCAGTCACTGTTGTGGCTTTATCTCCACGTCTCAGATAGACTGCACTATTAGGGGAAAGAATTGCATTGCTTTCTGGTCTAAAGCTAGAAGTACCAGAAAAAAAAGAGTTTGTTGCTGTTTGTCCTTGGTATGTTTGGCTATTAAAATAACTATTTGTTTCAGGACCAGGAATTTCTGGCCTTCTAGCCCAACTAGAATCAATAATAATTAAATTAATCATCATTATTGATAAAAAGTTTATGTAAGCGAAGCTAGACAGTTTGTTCCAGTTAAGTCCTTCAATAAGTTTGAAGTCTTTGTTTTCTTGATTAGCCAGAAAAACTTCTATATATGCAAGGGATTCCATAAATTTTCCTGGGTGACTTTAAAATTTTAATACTAACAAGCTATATTGATTTCTTTTGTTATCTTAACATAGGTTATACCAATTTCATGTAAAGCTGCACAAAATCATGAAATTGATTACTTGCCTGTTTCAATCTACAGTCATTTCAGTTATCAGTTATCAGTTATCAGTTATCAGTTATCAGTTATCAGTTATCAGTTATCAGTACCTCTGCCTGTTTGCGCAGCATTCCGCAGGAAAGTCAGAGGCTTGAAATATGGAACTTGATTTTCTCTTGGTCGATTGGATATGGCGAGGTCTCCTCGCCATCCCTCGACCGCTTTTTCATTCCCTTGTAGAGCGGTAGCTCGCGGCGCAGCCAAGGGGAGGCTTGAGACCTTATTTTTTGGTCAAAAATAGATTCAAATCTTCAAACAACTTTTCCTATTAACAGGTAAGCATTCAGCTATTAGCTATCAGCTCGAGCGCAATAAAAATGAATGAAGCAAGTACTCGTTTAACTTCTACTACATTTTCAACTATATGGAGATAAATGTAGATGTGGCTCGCGCTTACTGCTTAAGGTTAAGTAATGGGCAATTCTATTACTCATACTTTTAATTCTAAAGCTGATTGCTGATTGCTGACTGCTGAATGCTTACTTTAACAGAGAGGCATTTTTCTCTGCTTGAAAGACTTCTCTATTTTAATTTATGCTTTCTTAGTTCTTAAACAGCTATTAGGGTATCAAATTATTAGTACAATAGCCTACTGTAAAGAACATATACAGGTTAATTTAACAGGACTTACGCAAAGACACTATTTATAGAGTCCACTAACTATTGGACAATAGTTATGGGTACTATATATAGCGTATCTGCGTAAGTCCTATTTAATTTAAACTTTCCTATCTAAAATTCTGTAAGCATTCCGTAGGAAATGCTTACAAAATTCTATCATTTTATTGTATAAAAAATGCTTAAACTAAACCTGCACGGTCAAAAATCAGAGCTACTAAAGCAGCAAAAATAGTTATTCCTAAAGCAGTTAAAGGATGTTGACCTTGACTTACAGCAAAGGAAGTCACTACACCAGCTCCTAAAGCAGCAGTAACAGCAGCAACTAATGGGTCACGGTTTGAACGATTTTTGTACATAATTATTAATCCCAGATAGATTTTTTAAACAATTCATAACTAACAATGTTGTCTCAACCTATCACTGAATTAATAATTAAGATGGGGATTATTCTGATTTTGCAATTAAGATTTAGATTTCTCTAAATTTCTTAACAAATCAGTAAGCATTCAGCAGTTAGCCATCAGCTATCAGCTATTACTTTTAATTTAGGATAAAAGCTTTATTAATTGTCTTACTACAAAAGTTGCTTCCCTTGCCATTAAAGTCAGTTGTGAATTTAAACACTGTCCTTAAAAAGATAATCTTGTTGCTGTTAACGCAGTTCCTCCGCAGGAGGCTAGCTGACAGATAATAGCTGTTTACGCAGCATTCCGCAGGAAATGCTTACACAAATCAAAACTATTAACTATGGAGTATTTTTAATATCTGAACTTCGTCTAAATAGAGAATCTACTCCAATTTTTCAGTATTACCACCTGATACCCATCCTGTACGATTACTCCCATCATCCACTCGAACCTTTTGCCATCTTTTATCTGAACTTTCTTCCAAAACTATAACTTTCTCTTTATAAGAAATACCACCAATACGATTAGCATCTCTACTAGGAGTATCCCGTAAAATCAAACCAATAGGCTCAACTACAATAGCTCTGTAAGCTCCAGGATCTAATTGATTAGATAAATTTGTATTTGTAGTTCCTGAAGAAGAAGTACTTACTTTTTGGGCGATAGGTTTTTCATTAGTAAATATTGGTTTTTCAGGCATTTTCGTTAGTTTTGCTGCAAAGTAGAGAACTGCTGCTGCACTAGCACCAGCCAGCAATAGTATTGCTAAAATAAACCCTACTAAAAATTTGAAGAAGCTATAAAAATTCATAGTTTTATGGCGTTATGCGCTAGGGAATAGGGAACAGGGAATAGGGAATAGGGAATAGGGAATAGGGAATAGGGAATAGGGAATAGGGAATAGGGAACAGGGAACAGGGAAAGAAAAATATAATAAAAAAGATTGAATTTTTTGATTTTATGGAATATACATTATAACTAATAATTTACCTAACACCTAACACCTAAAAGTTATTTGTAGGAAACATTTATCAATTTGGTATAAATATTTTATTCTTCCTTCTTCCTTCTTCCTTCTTCCTTCTTCCTTCTTCCTTCTTCCTTCTTTCTTCTGCTAAACTAAAAATTACCTTTTAAGCCACTATATCTAGAAGCAAGACGTGCTTTACCTGCTGCTGCCCAATCTTGTAAAAACTTAATTTGTTCCTCTGCAGTTCTAGCTAGAGGGATAATTTGACTAGCAGACTCTAAAATATCCTCAGTAGTAAACTCACGATTTTGACTAAATCCAATGTGCATAGCTTCAATTAAAGATTGTTCTATTTCTGCACCAGAAAAATCTGGAGTTTCATAAGCTAAACGACTTATATCATAATTTTTGAGATTGTGAGGTCTTAGCCGAGATAAATGTACCTCAAAAATAGCTGTTCTTTCTTCTTGGTTAGGCAAACCAACAAAAAATATTTCATCAAACCTCCCTTTTCGTAATATCTCAGGCGGTAAAGATTGAATATTATTAGCAGTAGCTACCACAAATACAGGAGAAGTTTTCTCCGCTAACCAAGTAATAAATGTACCAAAAACTCGACTGGTAGTACCAGCATCTCCCTGACTTTTCAATCCTGCAAAACCTTTATCAATTTCATCGATCCACACAACACAAGGCGCTAAAGCTTCCGCAATAGAAATCATCTGTCGAGTACGAGACTCCGACTCTCCAACCAACCCTCCAAACAAACGTCCCACATCCAAACGTAATAGAGGTAAATGCCAATGATGAGCGATCGCTTTAGCAGTAAGAGATTTACCAGTACCTTGTATTCCTACCAAAAGTAAACCTCTTGGATGAGGTAAACCATATTGTCTCGCCCTTTCAGAAAATGCTCCACCCCGTCGCAATAACCAATCTTTAAGATTATCTAAACCCCCAATATCAGAAATATTTTCACGAGCAGGATAGAAGTCTAATATTTGAGTTTGGCGGATAGTCTGACGTTTTTCTTCTAATATTAAATCAACATCATTAAGCTGTAGTTCTCCATGAGTAGCAATAGCTTTAGCCAGAACTCTTCTAATTCTTTCAATAGATAATCCTTGAGCTGCTCGAACAACTTCATCTAATAAACGTTTGTCTAAAGATTGACTCATTGCCATTAATAGACGTTCTACCTCTTGGGCAATTTCTTGACTATTTGGCAGTGGGAATTCTATGATTGTGATAACTTCAGTTAAATCTTCTGGAACAGATATTTGAGGGGCAAGAATAACTATATTTTTAGGTTGAGATTTTAACTTTTTTGCCAAATTTCGTAGTTTTCTCGAAATAGAAATATCTTCCAAAAATCTTTGAAAATCACGCAAAATAAAAATTGCCGGAGCAGATTCTGGTAACTTTTCCACCAGTTCCAAACCTTGGAGAGGATTTCTTTTTCCCCATCCTGTATCATTAGGATTGTTTTGATATCCTTCAACAAAATCCCATATATAAACTGCTCTATTACCTTGTTTTTTTGCTGATTCAGTAATTGTAATTTCTACTCGTTCTTCTTCTCTAGTCTGGATATAAATTATTGAGTAGCGCGAGCGTAATAGCAGTTCAAACTCTTCTTGAAAACTCATAATATTTTTTTGTTATATAGAATCCAGTTATATAGTATATGTTGATAATTCTATAATTACTTCAATATTCAATTTACCGAATAATTAAGGTTTAAAGCCTCTCCTTTAAAGGATAAACAAGCAAACATTTTCCTTTGAGTCAATCCTATCCTTGATCAAGAAGAGGTAATTATTAATTATTAATTATTAATTATTATTTATTAATTATTAATTATTAATTATTATTTATTAATTATTAATTATTAATTATTATTTATATTCAGTTGTTTCTTAATAGATTCTAAACCAGCCCATCGTCGGTCTATAATTGATGAGGAGCCATTTATTTCAGATAATTTAATTCCCTGGCAATTTTTATCGCATAACTTTCTAGGAGGAACTGCCAAACACAACTGTTCGTATATCCATTCTTTAGGGTTAAAATATCCATGTGGGGGTAAAGTTTCTACCAAATCTTCCACAGAGTTTTCTACTTCTATATAAAATAAATCTTTTTGCTCTTTAATTTCTTTGAGCCAAATTAATTCTTTTGGGTTAATCAGTAATTTATAGTTGTACTGGTTTAAACATCGATCGCAAGTGAGAGTAATAATTGTTTCGACTTTTCCTTTAACTTCCAGATAATTTCCATGATGAGTTACTTGTAAATAGCCCCTAACTGGAGTCAGTGTTTCCAAGTCTGATATAAATTCCTCAAACTTAATAGCCTCAGTCTGTTCAGTTTTTTTCAGTAGACTGGGAATATGTATTACTTCCATCTTCTCTTCACCTCACTTATTCCATACCAGCGATTCAGAATTCTGAGTATAGAATTCTGAATTGGCTTTACCTAACTAATGATTTTAATCTCAATAACTCATTCTTTTCTCCAAATATTTTCTATTGGTCATTAGCTTCTAATTTTTACTACTAAACGGCGGTCTGGTTCCTGTCCATGACTGTAAGTTTCTAAATCTTCACAGTCTTGAAGCATAGTATGTATTTGACGACGTTCGGCAGAAGATAGAGATGTTAACTCATGTTCTTCACCAGTCAAACGTACTTTTTTGGCTGCATACTCTGCTATTAATAGGAGTTCTTCTTGACGGCGAACTCGATAACCGGCTATTTCCACAGTGTAGGACAAATGCTGTTCTGAATCATGAGCTATATTCAGAATTGTATTAACAAGATACTGAATTGCATCAATTGCTTTACCATCAAATCCTACTAGAATAGAAACTTGTTCTGGTGTCAGATTTGTCTCATCTATGATTAACCAATAGCCGTCTTCTTGTTGTTGACCTGTGACTTTTGCTGGAATTTCTGCTAAAATTAGCAGTTTCTCTAGCCATTGCTTTCCTTGGTCTAATCCTTGTTCTATATAATAACTATCGTTCATTACTAGCATTAAGCTTTCTTCTTAGAACGTCCTGGTTCAAAGGGTAATGCTTCTCTTCCCTTTCCTGTTTTTGTTGTTTTTGGCTGTGACTCTTCTACTAATTTCTGTAGGTTCTCAGGTAATGGTTCCTTTGATAAAATAAAAGCCTGAACCGTTTGAAATATGTTAGCTATGAGCATATAAAGTAACACACCTGCCGGTAAAGGAGTAAACAGAAATATTCCTGAAAACAAAAAGGGAGTGATTTTGTTAATTGAGTCTTGATTAGGATTAGCATTGTTAGCCCCTGGTCCTTTACCTGATATTGTCTGACTAGCATAGATACTAACTCCAAAACCAATCACCATAATTAATATATCCCAGTGAATCTTCCCATTTTCATCAAAGGCACCTACACGACCTAGAGCTTTAATAAATAGAAATCCTTTATTTGCTGCAATTCCTGGGATAGTACCTTGAATTGTAGCATCCCCTGGTTGTAAAGCTACTAAGTTACCGTCTCCATCGATTTGAACTCTTTCTGAACCTTTAGTTATAGTCCATGTAGGTTTAACTTCGGTTTGATTATATTCCTGTTTCAGAGTTTCTAGAGATTTACCTTCTACTGTTTGAAATTCGACGTGAGTCTTATCTCCAACAACTAACTTATTACCACTAGGCATCAAGGCCAAAATAGGAAAGTGGACACCATCATTAACGTATATATTTTGAGGTGAAGTTGTATAAGCTTGTGGTTGAATTCTCTCTAGTTGTTCTTGAGGAAATATTTGTATATCTACAGTGTAGTTAATATTAGTAAAGGGCGATCCACGCAGAGTTGCAAATAAGGCAAACAGTATAGGCATTTGAAATAGCAGTGGTAAACATCCTGCCAATGGATTAAACTCTTTCATCAGTTTACCCATTTCTTCCTGCTGTTTTTGTGGATCGTCTTTATAGCGTTTTTGAATCTCCTCTTGTCGCTTTTTCATCAAAGGTTGCGTCACTTTCATTTTACGCATATTCCTAATTGAACCCGCATTTAACGGATAGAGACTTGCGCGAATTACAAGAGTTAAAGCTACGATCGCTAGACCATAACTGGGTACGATCCCGTAGAAAAAATCTAGGATCGGCAGCATTATATTGTTGGAAAGAAACCCTATACCAAAATCCATTATTTTATGTCAACCTTGGGGCTGGTGATATTTCTAATTTCGACTATTTTTAATTTTTGATTACTATATAATATAGGTATCTAGTTCAATAACTATAAATTAGTCATTTATAAGAACTTTTACTAGGTCGATATTATATTAGTAGCTAATTGAAAGAAAAATTAGCTTTGAAAAATAATAGTTAAATAACTATCAATTAGTAGGACTATTAGTTTTTTGAGCCTTTGCAGTCATCTTTTCAGTTATGTAAGATTCAATTTCTCTAAATCTTGGTATTGCCCTGAGTTCTAAACGAGTACCATTTCTGAGAGTAACTACCAAGTCCCCCCAAGCTCCTAATCCTCTGGGGACTTTTGCTATTTTGACAATTTCTGAGTAAACAATATCTGTTCTATCTTGTCCCATCCAGCCTCCAATCACGGAAACTCGGCGATTAGTAATCCTATAGCGTAGCCATAAAGCCCTAACAATAGCAGCAACAGTTAAAGGTAGGCCAATAATTGTTAAACCAATAAATAAGTTAAGAATTAAATCTCCTATATGGGGACCACCTTCATAAAAGGCTTCCTCTCGAATACCCATTCAACACCTCCACTTGTGTCAATAACTCTTCTAATTGTTGCAGAAATTGAGAATAATTGCACTGTTGAGCTGTTGGTTTAACTACAATGACTATATCCCATCCTTTGGAGATAAATGGTAACATTTGACGTAAAGCTGCTCTAATTTGGCGTTTAATTCGATTTCTGACTACTGCTCCTTTGCTCACTTTTTTGCTAATAGTAATACCTATCCTAGTAGGTCGCAGAGATTCTAAATTATCTGCACTTTGAGGTAACTTAGGCTCTTGCCGATGACGCAGAGCCTTTAATGACAAATAAGAAGTATTCTTGCGAATTCCTTTTTGATATACAGCACCAAAATCTTTATAATGACGCAGCCTGTTTTCGATAGGCAACATAGTGATATGATCTAAAATTTGTCTATAATCATCAGGATTATTTCTAGTGCTGCTACGCGGAAGTCAAAAGTCAAAAGTCAAAAGTCAAAAGCATTGAGTGGTAAGGCTTTTAGGATTTTGTAACTGGTTAGTTATTTCTGTCATCCTCCACTAATTTTCTTTTTCTAATAGACTGCTAGACGCTCCCTCCCTTTTTGCCGACGTGCTTTAATTACTGCTCGGCCATTTTTAGTACGCATTCTTGTTCTAAAGCCAGATACTCTTCTTCTTTTTCTACTGGTACCATGTAAAGTCCTTTGAGTCATTTTTTCTACTCCTTAGCCACTAATCTAATCACAATTTAAAGTCACAATCTCCAATAGTAGCACATTTATTACATTAAGTAAAACTTGGTAAATCTATCGTCTATTTCTCAGTCAAATGTTCTATTCTATGGTCAAAAGCCATGTACCAATATAACGCAGTAAAGGTACATCACCAGGAGTCCTAATATTGGCATTAAAGTGATACATTCCACCAAATCTGGGATTTCTGACATTGCTGAAAACTACTTCAATTTTATTACCCGCAGGAATAGGTTCAACAGGGTAAATTTCTACAAAATTATTTTCTTTGTCCCATACTATTTCATCAATAGGTATTGATTCTGGTTTTTCTGAATTTCCTCCTCCAACACGAATTTCTATTTTCTTAGTATCAAATGAACCTTTGTAGTAATTGGGATAAAAAATTGATAACTGGGCAACTGCTAAATTTAATTTGTTTGCTGGTATCCGCAGTCGATAACGATCCCAAGTCCCGGACCTACCAGAATCTAAACGGAAGTTTAACTGATTTTTTCGATCTGGGCCACCAAATAATGTAAATCCTGGCATCCCTTGAGCCAAGCTAGCAATTGGGAGACCTGTTAATAAGCAACTACTAACTAGCAAAGTAGAAAGTATACGTTTCATAAAATTTCCTCTAACTTGAAAATCTCTTCACTAAAACTTTATCAAGATTTTATAAATACAGCACAGAATTTTTAAATTTGAAGAGAGAATATTCTTCAAGAATTTAGAATTTAGAATGCGCGAATTTAGAATTACCTCTTTTTATAAATTAATACCAATTTGAAAAAAGAATGCTACAAAAAGGTAGATATCTATCAGATATGCTTAAAAATAGCTTCTCCAGTTCATTTTAGATAGTTATATCTATCTTTTTTCCCTTTTTTTCAATATTTCTTCCTTCTTCCTTCTTCCCTCTTCCTTCTTTCTTACTTCTACCATTTGTAACAAACATTTATCAAATTGGTATAAGAGGATTGGAGCAAAGGTTTTTTTTCTTTTTTCTCCATGAATGGAGAAGCTTTATACCTGAATTTTTCGGTAAAGTAATAGCTCTATAAGAATTTAGAATTTAGAATGCGCGAATTTAGAATTACCTCTTTTTATAAATTAAGAGCATTGGAGCAAAGGTTTTTTTCTTTTTTCTCCATGAATAGAGAAGCTTTATACCTGAACTTTTCGGTAAAGTAATAGCTCTATAAGAATTTAGAATTTAGAATGCGCGAATTTAGAATTACCTCTTCTTATAAATTAAGAGCATTGGAGCAAAGGTTTTTTTTCTTTTTTCTCCATGAATGGAGAAGCTTTATACCTGAATTTTTTGGTAAAGTAATAACTCTATAAGAATTTAGAATTTAGAATGCGCGAATTTAGAATTACCTCTTCTTATAAATTAAGAGCATTGGAGCAAAGGATTTTTTTTTCTTTATGTCGCAATTTACTAACTAACTATATGAAAAATTGCGACTAATTTTTTTCTCAACCCTTATAGAAAAATTTGAGCATAATTTCCCCTTTTTTTGTTTCCTATTCCCTTTTTTTTAGTATTTCATAAAAATGCCTTGCTGTGGTAACTAAATAGGTTGATATAGTCTTGTAAAATAGTTGATATTCACTCACTATCTGTTACTATATATATTCAATGCCATCTCCAACAACTCTACTAGAGGCAATTCGAGGTTACCGTATTTCACAGTGTATTTATATTGCTGCCAAACTCGGAATTGCCGATCTGCTCAAAGATGGAGAACAACACTGTGATGTTTTGGCCACTGTCACTAATACCAACAAGGATGCAATTTATCGATTGTTAAGAGCTTTAGCCAGTGTCGGCATTTTTGCAGAAACTCAGCCTCACTATTTTCAGCTAACTCCACTAGCAGCATATTTGCAAAGTGATGTTCCTAACTCCTTAAAAGCCTATGCAATCATGTTAGGAGAAGAACATTATCAAGCCTGGGGAAGTATAATGTATAGCATACAGACAGGAGAGAACGCTTTTGAGAACTTGTATGGGATGAATTTTTACGAGTTCTTCAAGCAAAACTCAGCCTCAGCAAAAACTTTCGATCAGGCGATGACAGATCTTTCAGGAGTTGTAAATGTTAGTATTTTAGCTGCTTACAATTTTTCATCTATTGGTAAATTGGTTGATGTAGGTGGTGGTAATGGCAAACTGCTATCTTCTATTCTTGAAGCTTACCCTACTATGACTGGGGTGTTGTTCGATCAACCCGATGTCATTGACAGAGCCTCTGATTTACTCAAAACAATAGGACTGAGCAATAGCCTTCAACTAGCAAAAGGTGATTTCTTTAAGACAGTGCCAGTAGGGGGAGATGCTTATATGCTAAAACATATCATTCATAACTGGGGTGATGAAGAGGCGATCGCTATTCTCCAGAACTGTTATCAAGCAATGAGAGATCGAGGAGTACTATTACTGATGGAGATAGTAATACCTCCAGGAAATGAGCCTTGCACAGGTAAATTTATGGATATAAATATGTTAACAATATGTCCTGGTGGGCGGGAGCGAACTGAGACTGAATATAGAAATTTATTGAAAAAGGCGGGCTTCAAACTCACTAAAATAGTTCCAACAGAATCAGAAATCAGCATAATTGAAGCCGTGAAAAATCAAATATAAACAACTCAATTAAATGTAAAATAGACACCTCCAGGAATTAAGTTTTAGCTCTTGAATTACAAATATTTGAAATTAATTTTTGAAGATATCTAATAATAAAAAAAAATCAGGATAATCACTAAATCAATAATATATTATATAATATTTTGGATTTTACTGCGTTGATTGCCAGTCTTGCTGCTGCTAAAAAATTATTTTTATTTAAAAATGACTGCGGGCAGTAGTAGGCTCTAATAATACAAATAAATTTGAAGAATTCCTTCTTGACAGATACATTTAGAGCTGCTACTATCTTTCACATAATTCAGGACTTACAAAAAACATAATCTATGGATGGTTTATGTAAGTTTATTGTTTTTCCAGGAAAAATAAAATATGAGTAACGAAAATTCTTTAATAGCTTCCCGTTGGTATGTAAAAGAACAATGGGGTTGGTCTTATGATACTTACATCAGCGATGAAGATGCATTAGACTATTTAAAGGCATTGTTAATTTGTACCAAAGGTGACGACATCATTAGCGAACCAGAGCGAGAGTATGTAATCGGTTTTGCTGCTTGCCGAGAATTGCCTTCGTCTGTGATTGAGGCAGCGAGTGCGTATGATGCGAACGAAGATATTGTAGACATAATGTGCCGTAGTTCAATAGTACAAAAAGCGAAAAAAGGCATGATCTATTGGGCAATAAAAGCCTGTTCTGCTGATGCAGAATATAATAATCAAGAAAAAGCGGCAGTTCGGTATATGGCTGGTTTAATGGGAGTTTCCGAGCAGATTGTAGAAGAAATTGAGGCAGTAATTATTGAAGAACAGAAACTGAAGGAGAAACGAAACGCTCTAGTTTATGATAGCACAGTCTTGTGGGAGTAGCTATAGCTAAATAAGAAAATATGGCGTTGCATATTATTTTGGGATAAGTGTATCCTAATTAGGGTTTGCTGAAAAAGTCTTTTAGTAGGGGTAGGAGACAGCTATACTGGAGACAGGAGACAGGAGGAACGGGGAATTATAGAGGAAGTAGGAGTAAGAATTTTCCCTTTATTTTTCTGCCATAGTCAGCCCAAAATACTAGCTTTTTGAGCGTTTTCAACTGAAACAGGCGCACTTTTTTAGGCCCTAANCTCTTTTTCCTCCTCTTTATTCTTTCTTCTTGCTTCTTTCTTCTTCTTTGTTCCCTCCTGACTCCTGACTCCTGACTCCTGACTCCTCCGTCGTTTATTTATAAGTATTCAACCGGACATGATATTATAGAGAAGGTTGTTCATAAAAGGCAAACTAAGGACAGAAAAATTGAGGAACAATTCTTACTCCTACTTCCTCGCTCATTCCCTGTTTCTCATTACTCCTGACTCCTGACTCCTGACTCCTAACCTTACCATAAAGACTTATTCAGCAAACCCTAATTACCCGAAAAATGATATTAAGCATTTAACAATTCTTCTGCTGTTAAAGACAATTCTGGAAAAGTCAAAGACACAATTTTTTCATTACCTTTAAACTGAGTCATATTATATTGACCTTCCTGATTTAAAATATAAACAAATACACTCGGAAATTTCGGATTTCCCAAATATTTTCTCCCACCAATAGCTAAATAATCAATAATCCAATACTCTAAAATTCCCAAACGTTGATATTCCTCAAATTTATCAACATAATCATCTTCCCAATTAGTAGAAACTACTTCTACAGCTAATTGAGAAGCTAGAAGTTACTTGATGGAAAATCAATGGCTCAGTGATTCTCATATGAAAGGTCTTATTTTTAAAAGAGAAAAAGGAATTAAAATCAAAAAACACAAATTTGTATTAAGTCTCACTGAAGAATCTCAGAAAAATCTAAAAGTAGCGTTTTCTTTAAACCTTCCCAAAAACCCAAGTATTCCAATAGTTGGAAAATTGAACGCTAATCTTGAGCAAACAAAAAAAGAGACATTTGATTTCTCCCTAAAAATTAATGTAGAGTTTTGGTAATAAGAGCAGGTTTAGTTATCAAAATGATAATTCCATATTTACCCTTTATAAAAACCTACTCGAACCAGAAAATTTTTCTAATAATTTAACCATCATTAATTCCATCATCCATCTGAGATAACATTGACTGTATCTCAATATTCGACTCCTCAACTTCCATTTCTATCGAATCAAAAGTAGGCTGTACAACGAAAGGTAAAGCTGCTCCTATCAATCCTCTTTTAATCCTTTCTGGAGTCTCTGAAAATAAAACAAATAAAGGATAAACTTCTTCCGCTTCTTGAGAATAAATATGTTTATAATCTTGAGGCATTACCCATTCATATTCCTGATTTAATAAAATCTGAGTTTGTCGCCAACGACTAATTAGATCGGAAAAGTCTTCTTGAGGTCTATAAATAAAAATAAAAATTTCTGCTCCTGTCTTAACCTTCCACTCAGGATCGCACATAAAAATTCCTAAATCGCAAGGCAAATTAACAGTTTCTCCTAACTCATTACCCTGTTTTCTTAACCTAATAATAGGTAGAGGAATAACAACTAAACTCTCTTCTGGACGACGCATACTGGGAAGCATTTCTAAGTATGGTCTATGTTGTTTAAGTAGTGCAATTGTTGCTTGTGAATTACTATATTCTGCTAGTAATGCTTCGTAATCTGATTTTTTTATAACCATAATAATTTTAATTTTTTCTTATATTTAATATCATGTCCGGTAGCATCGGTATTAGACCTCTCTGGAAAAGAGGGAGTAGGGAGTAGGGAGTAGGGAGTAGGGAGTAGGGAGTAGGGAGTAGGGAGTAGGGAGTAGGGACGTTGCATGCAACGTCCGTACAGTAGGGGAAAATAATTGATAATTTATGCACGATAATTGATTGGATTTTTGATTATCGGAGATATCTATTGTGTAGCAAAGGTAGGGAACAGGGAACAGGCAAAAAAGCTTAAGAAAGAGTAAGAAAAAAAACTTAAATTCCCTGTAGATATTCACGCTAACTTTTACACAAACGATACCAACGAACATGATATAACTTATAATTTTCTACTATTTAAAATAGAGCTAATTTATCTATAAAATTAGGA
The DNA here is from genome assembly GCF_010692555.1 of Okeania sp. SIO3B5. Taxonomy (GTDB): domain Bacteria; phylum Cyanobacteriota; class Cyanobacteriia; order Cyanobacteriales; family Microcoleaceae; genus Okeania. Next base: position 16,175 of record NZ_JAAHHG010000019.1, read on the forward strand.
GATAAGTAGGGAATACAAGTTGTTATAGCAGTGGAAGGAAAGGGTGCAGAAGTTCAAAAATTTAAAACTCAGACAACGTAATACTTTTCCTTCTGCCTTCTGCCTTCTTCCTTCTTCCTTCTTCCTTCTGCCTTCTGCCTTCTGCCTTCTGCCTTCTTCCTTCTACAAATCTTCAAATACCTTAAACATAGGTAAATACATAGAAAGCAAAATCGAACCAACCATAGCACCAATAACAACAATCATTAAAGGTTCCAACATACTTGTCAAAGACTTAACAGCTTCCTCAACTTCTTGTTCATAAAAAGCTCCCACCTTCATCAACATCGCATCCAACTCACCAGTTTCCTCTCCAATAGCCATCATTTGAACTGCTAAAGCAGGAAAAACTTGCTTTTCTTGCAGAGCTAAACTAATCATCCCTCCACTTTGAATTTCTTGCCTTGCATACTCAACAGACTCAGCGATCGCCGCATTTCCTGCCACATTTCTCACAATTTCTAGAGACTTCAACATTGGTACACCGGAGCGAGTCAAAGTACCAAAAATCATACAAAAACGAGCCACTGCCGACTTCTCAATAATATCTCCAAAAATAGGAAGTTTCAGAAATATTTTATCAAAAAATAGCCTACCTTGGTCTGTTTTATAAACCATTGTATAAACAACGTAAATAAAAATAATTGTGCCTATTGCCGTTACTTGAGGAATAGGAGGCCAAGTTCTACAAAAAGCACTAATACCTAACATAAACACAGTAAAAGCTGGCAACTCAGTACCAATTTCTTCAAAAATTTTGGCAAAGGTTGGTAATAGAAAAGTTGTCATTCCAAAAAATACTGCCAAAGCAATAAACATAACAGTTTTTGGATAAGACATAGCAGACTTAATTTCACTCAAAGTCTTAGCATTTTTCTCCAACATAACTGCCAGACGTTCAAGCACTTCATCAAGGACACCACCCACCTCTCCAGCAGCTACCATACTAAGAAATAACTCATCAAAACAAGCAGGATGTTTTCTCATTGCTTCTGACAATTCAGTGCCTTCTTCTACTTCTGCACTAATCATTTTCAAAGCATATTTAATCTTATAATTAGAGGTTTGTTCTTTTAATACTTTAAGACATCTAACCATCGGCACGCCGGCATTAAACATCGCAGCAAATTGACGGGCAAAGACAGCTAAATCTTTAACCGTAATTGTAGCGAGGGCGACATTTAATTTTTCTTCAAATTCTTTTAGCCGTTCCTCTAAACCACCTTTCGATTTTTTACTGGCTAAATTGCTAGTCATAGTTTAGTTTCCTCATTTATTTAATCTTGAATAAATTACTATTAGACATCTCCAGAAAAGAGGGATTCATTAATGGATAATGGATAATGGATAATTGATAATTACTTATGGTTAAAACTGCTCTTGATTGAATATAAAGAAATATTATTTCTTCTCTTGGTCGATTAGATATGGTTAGGAAACCCATCCATCCCTCGACCGCTTTTTTCCCCTTAAAAGGGTCGGCTTTAAACCAGAATTATTTAATTATTAATTATTCAGTAAGGAGTAGGGAGTAGGGAGTAGGGGGGAAAGAATTGATGTATATAGTGCAATAATTGATTTAATTTTTTATTACTGAAGATGTCTGTTAGCTTTGGTTGCGTTGTTTTAAGTTGCTGTTGAAAAAGTTTTTAATTACTATGTAGTTTGACTCTGTTTCCAAATCAGACATTAAGCTAAAAAACTTTTTTTATCTACCACCTCTCAAGAAGTTTTTTACATATAGCACTACAAGAATTAGTTCAAACATTGTTCAATTCTGTTTCCTGACAAATTCCGCAGGCAAAAACCCTTTTACAGTTCACTTATTCTCTGTTTCCTGTTTCCTAGCGCGTAGCGCTATAATTACAAGCAAAAGTTTTGCTGAGGAGAAAGGAAAATTGTATGAAATTTTGCTATACTCCTCACTCCTGTACTACCTACAACCTACTTATCAAAAAATTGTGGTTGAAAGCCTCCTCTTTTAAAGGATAGGTAATTGTTAATTATTAATTATTAATTATTAATTATTGAAACAATACCTAACGACGAGCCTTAGCCTTTTCCACCTTACCACCTTTAGGTTCTGGACCAATCAAAGCTTCTAGTTCATCCGGCTTTACCGCTTTAGCCATCACATTCTCCCAAGTAGCCTTTCCTTCTTTATATAGATCGGCAAGAGCCATTTCCATAGTCTGCATACCCAACTTTTTACCCATCTGAATTTGAGAATAAAGTTGAGCATTTTTAGATTCCCGGATTAAGTTAGCGATCGCCGGAGTATTAATCAAAATCTCCTGAGCAGCACAACGACCCCCACCAACTTTTTTCACCAAGTTTTGACTACAAATACAAACAATAGAGTTAGCCAACTGCGCCCTAATTTGAGGTTGTTGTTCTGGTGGAAAAACATCCAACATCCGGTCCACTGTACCAGAGGCCGAATTAGTGTGCAAAGTCCCAAATACCAAGTGACCTGTTTCTGCTGCGGAACTAGCCAAAGCAATAGTTTCCAAGTCCCGCATTTCTCCCACCAGAATAATATCCGGGTCTTGACGAAGTGCCCCTTTCAGAGCATTAGAAAAACTTTTTGTATCTTCTCCTTTTTGCCGTTGATGAAACAAACTCTTAACGTTAGGAAAAACATATTCAATGGGGTCCTCAACAGTGAGAATATGTTCAGCACGGGTACGGTTAATCAAATCTAGCAAAGCCGCCATAGTAGTTGTTTTTCCAGATCCAGTCTGCCCTGTCACTAGAAACATTCCCCTTGGTCGCTCAGTCATCTCCCGTAAAATCATCGGGACTCCAAGCTTATCAGCATTAGGAATTTGAGAAGCCAAAGCACGCATACAAGCTGCCCAACTACCCCGCTCCCGATAAACATTTAAACGGAAACGAGCCAACCCCTTAACACCATAAGCACTATCAAGTTCCCAATTTTGCTCTAAGTGCTTACGCTGCATATTGTTGAGCATTTGGAAAATCAGATTTTGTACTTCCAGTGGCTCAAGATTTTCTCCAAACTGTGGTTGAGCTGTAAGTTGACCACTAATTCTAAAAAAAATAGGAGCGCGAGCTTGGATATGTACATCTGAACCGCCCTGCTCTACAAGGGACTCCAAGACATCCTCAATCATAAAAGACATAATTTAAATCTCCTGAAAAACTTTGTATTTACTTTACTTAAAAAAATTAACAGCCTTCTCCTGACGGATACGCTGCGCGTTACATGTCGCGGAGCGTTAACGTTTGCGGTAGCATTCCGTTAGGAAAGTTGTGCGCTAGCAAAACGACTGGAAGTCAGTAGTCAGTCGGACCGAGTCAGTAGAATTTTTTGGCTTTGCTCATCGGATATGGCTCCGGGCTGGAAGCCTTATGGGGTATAAATCCCCACCTTTGCACAGTGCCTAAAATTTTTTGGGGTTATAAGACAGGAAGTGGCGTGTCGAAAACTATTCATAAGCAATTTATTCTGTCTCCTGTCTCCTGTCTCCTGTCTCCTTCTTCAACTACTCAAAGCGAGGTGTCATGCAATAAGGACAATCTCGCCATTCAGCCTCTAACTCAGCATTACAAGACTTACAAACTAGATTCTGTTTAGCTTGGCGTTTCATTTCTGCCTCCAGACCAGAGTCAGTAAATGTTACCCGCTCCACCTCTTCAAAAGTGGTATGACCTTGTCGCACCAAATTCAAGCTATACTGCAACAAACTAATCATCCCCTCCTCAACTGCTACTTCCTTAATTTGTTCTGTAGGCGCTCTTTGAGTAATTAGAGTTTGTAGTCGCTCTGTAGACTTCATAAATTCATAAACACCCACACGACCTTTGTAACCTAGACCACCACATTTTTTACAAAGCTCCTCTCTTTCTGCCAATATTTTCCGGTCTTCAGGTGGTATAGTGTTTGCTCTGTAGAAAGTATAATCCTGCTCCTGAGAAGGAACTAAACCATAGCGAGTCAACTCCTTTGGTTCAGGAGTATAGGGAACTCGACATTCACTACAAACCCGACGCATTAGACGTTGTGCCAAAACACCCAACAAAGCAGCAGAGACCATAAAAGATTCGACTCCCATCTCATCAAGTCGAGCGATCGCTCCTGCCGCATCATTAGTATGTAGAGTTGTTAAAACTAAGTGTCCAGTTAATGCCGCCTCAATAGCCGTCTTTGCTGTTTCCTTATCCCGTGTTTCACCCACCAGTAGAACATCAGGGTCTTGTCGTAGAAATGCCCGGAGGATATTAGCAAAAGTCAAGTCTTTTTCCCGAATTACCTGACACTGAGTAATTCCAGGCAAAGCATATTCAATGGGGTCTTCCGCCGTACTAATATTAACCCCCGGGTCATTTCGTTCCGCCAAAATAGAATATAGAGAAGTAGACTTACCAGAACCTGTTGGCCCTGTAACCAAAATTAATCCAAATGGACGACTAGCAGTTTCCCTAACTAAAGCCAGAGTATCCTGGTCTGTAATTAACTTACCCAATCCTAGTTGAGTACTAGAGCTGTCCAAAATCCGTAAAACAATCTTTTCGCCATAGCGACTAGGCAAACTATTTACCCGGAAGTCAATAGTACGTCCCTTAAATACTTTACGAATACGACCATCTTGAGCTTGCCGTCGTTCAGCAATGTCTAAGTTAGCGATAATTTTGAAGCGGGAAGTAATAGCCGGGATAACTTTTTTCGGAAACCGAAAATATTCTTGCAATACCCCATCTTTACGCATCCGAATTCTGATAAATTCTTCTTGAGGTTCCACATGAATATCTGATACCCCCTCACTCAGAGCTTTCACCAAAATTACATTAACAGCTTTAATCACAGGAGCATCTTCAGCTTCGGAGATGCTTTGTGCTATGTCCTCTACCGCAGTATCATCATCAGCATCTTCTAAATCTTGATTCTCAAAAAATCCTGACTCCAGCTCTAACTCTTTTTCTTCTGCCTTTTTCGCAGCAACAGCATCCTTTTTCGTTTGTTCGTCTAAGTAGTAGTTAATTAGGTGTTGATAATCTTCTGGAGTAATTACCAGACGCTGTAAAGTTAATCCACGATGTCTGAGAATTTTATTTTTCAGTTCATCTAAAGCTTGGAGGTTATCAGGATCGGCCATTCCTACCATCACAAAAGGTTGCTGGTTTTCATACTCATTCAGCAAATTTGAGGGCAGTGAATCTCCAGTAAACCTTTCTAGTTCCTCAACGAATGTACCTTGTGAGCCAATGCCTTGAGTCAAAACTTTTAACATTTGGTTTTGATCTATTTTACCCGCTTGGACTAACTGATTGGCCAAATGAGTTTCGTGGCTAAATAGTGGTACCATCCGGTTACGACGACAAGTTTCTATAGGAATTACTTTGTCGATTAGATAAGATACTTGTTGTGGTGGAATTTGAGTAATTTCTGGGTCAAAGGCAGCTACACCATGAAAAATCATTAGTTCAAATAGTTGCTGCTTTTTATAATGCCTCAGTAATTCAGCAGGTAAAGGTTGTCCTGTCAGAGCTTCCAGTATCTCTGTCAAAGATTTACCTGATTTACGGCTTTCAACTTGACATTTTTTGAATTGTTCAATGTTGACATAGCCTGCCTGAACCAGTTTGTTCCCAAAAGGAGAAAGATTACTAAGGGCAACTATAGCAGTGCGTGAGTTCCTTGAGGTTTGGGCCATGGCTGATAAATTAAGTTCTCCTAAGTCTAAGTATTCCCTAAGTTTTTGATAAAATTTACACCAGCTTAACAAGTTGTTAACTGAGTTTACTTAATTAAGTATTTCCGGTTTTATGCTTTAATGTTGTGTCTCTAAGTCTTTGAATAGCATTTTTACGTTAATCTAGGGATTGTCTATATTTAAAAGGCCAGTAACTACCATATTACTGTAAAAATATAAGCAGCTTAATTAATCTTGATTAATCTTGAAGAAGGCAGCTATGCTGTTTGCGCAGCATGACCTAGGAAAGGTCTAATTAGTTATGGATAATCCTCGACAAGACGATTTGTGTCTTAATAACCCCAAACAATTTTCAGCACCCCCGTTGACGGAGGGATATTAAACCCACAAATGATCGAGATAAAAATATCGACCAGAAAAATGTTTTGGTTAATATGAAATAATTCGGTATAATATGAAACTAGAGTCAATAAATATCCAGGGACACAATGTTTGCGAAAAACATTAGGCCATATAATTAGGGCAGTCTATTTTTGATGATGATTTATTTTTAAAATCTCATGAAGTACCTCCGAGTAACTGGGATAATACTACAATCTATCTTAGTTTGAAGAAGATACTAACTATATTATAATTATAAACGAATGCTAATAGTTTACCAGTTAAACAAGCTTAACCTTTGCTAGTTTAAAAATATGTAAAAAATCCTTTTTCTTTAACAAAAACTCTGTAATTCCCTAGCGATCGCCATAGTTTTATTTGTTATATAGCAATCCTAAATTGGTTGCGGGTAATCAAAAAGTAGATAAAAAAACTGAAACTCTTACCTGTTCCCTGTTCCCTGTTCCCTCTCTTGGTCAGCATTCCCTTGCGCCTGACGGCGACGCGGGGTCTGACCGCTGTTCCCTAAAAACAGTAAGATTTTTATACACAAATAAAATGGGATTGCTATATAGACTTAATTGAGTAATATTAGTAAATTTTTAGTAAAGAAATTAATTAGGTATTTTTCTGAAAAATCAAGTACTCTATAATTTATTTCTTTAAACTACTGTATTTGCTAATAATGTGTAAGCTTTGCCCTCAAAGAACCTGATAACTAATAAGTTAAAAGGTAATCATAATCATATATAGTAGTAAAAGTCTGTATTTTTATAGTGCTTTTTGATGATAAATAAATCAAAAAAAAACTATAAAAAGCAGTAACAACCGTCAGTATTCAGGAGAAAATTAAATGGTAGGAGAGATACCATCAGCAGAAACAACAAACAAAGAAATACATGAAAATATGCAAGCGGTTGAGCAAAATGCAGAATTAGACTCATCTCAAAAACTTGAAAATGTTGAGGAAAAATCTGAAGATAATGCTTCTGTAAATACAGAAAATACAGAGCAACAGAACTTAGAGCAAATATCACAGAATATAGTCCTTTTAAAAGAGGCAAATGAATCTCTGCAAACTCAGGTAGAAACTACCAAAGTTCAGCTAGAAGAAAAAGATACTCAATACAAAAGACTAGCAGCAGACTTTGAGAACTTCCGTAAACGTACACAAAAAGAAAAAGAAGAAATAGACGTACAAGTGAAGTGCTCCACAATCATCGAATTATTACCAGTAATTGACAATTTTGACCGTGCTCGTTCCCAGATTAAACCAGCTAATGATGGAGAAATGAATATCCACAAAAGCTATCAGACTGTCTATAAGCAAATGGTAGAAACTCTCAAACGACTCGGAGTTTCTCCTATGCGCCCAGAAGGTCAAGAGTTTGACCCAAATCTACATGAGGCAGTAATGCGAGAAGCAACAACAGAATATCCAGAAGGAACTGTTACAGAAGAGTTAGTTCGGGGGTATACTCTAGGAGACCGTATCCTCCGACACGCCATGGTAAAAGTAGCGACAGCTCCAGAACCTGAAGAGTCTACAACAGAAGAAGCTCAAACTGATGCAGAAGGTTAAACAGCATTTCCAAATTTTTGTTTAATTACCACACTTAACACTTAATAAGTTGTATTCAGGCTATTCAGAATCAGCTCAAAGAAAATACAGGCTTTAATAATTAATAATTAATAATTAATAATTAATAATTAATAATTAATAATTACCTCTCCTTGAAAACGGATAGGATTGACTAAAAGGAAAATTTTTTCTTCTCTTGATCCATTGGATATGGTGAGGTCTCCTCGCCATCCCACCCTTCGGGAAGCTGCGAAGATAGACCGCTTTTTTCTCCTTTATTAAGGAGAGGCTTTAAACCTTAATTATTCGGTAAAAATGTCAATCCAATATTTTACCAAGATTACTAGAGCTATTCTGAATACAACTTAACTAAAAAAACTCAAAAGAATTTTGACTATAAAAACGCCGAAGCACTATGGGAAAAGTCATTGGCATTGATTTAGGGACAACGAATAGTTGTGTGGCCGTCTTAGAAGGGGGCAAACCAATTGTAATTTCCAACTCAGAAGGTGGGCGTACAACACCAAGTATTGTCGGATTTGCGAAAGGGAACGAACGCTTAATTGGCCAATTAGCCAAGAGACAATCAGTAACCAATGCAGTAAATACGGTTTACAGTATCAAAAGATTTATTGGCAGAAGATGGGACGATACAGAAGAAGAACGCTCCCGAGTTCCATATACCTGTGTTAAGGGTAAAGATAATACTGTAAATGTCCAGATAAGGGGTAAGAATTATACACCTCAAGAAATTTCAGCAATGATTCTGCAAAAAATGAAGCAGGATGCTGAAAAATATTTGGGAGAATCTGTTACTCAAGCAGTAATCACAGTACCAGCTTACTTTACAGATGCACAAAGACAAGCGACGAAAGATGCAGGGACAATTGCTGGTTTAGAAGTACTGCGAATTATCAATGAACCAACTGCTGCTTCTTTGTCTTATGGGTTAGATAAGCAAGACCAAGACCGGACCATTTTGGTCTTTGACCTTGGTGGTGGGACTTTTGATGTTTCGATTTTGCAATTAGGAGATGGCATATTTGAAGTTAAGGCAACTTCCGGTAATAACCATCTGGGAGGAGATGATTTTGATAATTATGTAGTCCGTTGGTTGGTAGAGGAGTTTAGGGACCGGGAAGGCACAGACTTATCAGCAGATAGAATGGCGCTACAAAGACTGCGAGAGGCAGCAGAAAAGGCTAAAATTGAACTATCTTCTACCAAGGTTACTAATATAAATTTACCATTTATCACTGCTGATGAAACAGGGCCTAAACACTTGGAGACCCAATTAACTCGTGCTCAATTTGAAAAATTAGTAAAAAATCTGACTCAAAGTACGATTAAACCAGTGGAACAAGCTCTGAAAGATGCTGGTATGACACCGGAAAAGATAGACAAAATTATTCTTGTGGGAGGTTCTACCAGAATACCAGCAGTTCAGGCAGCAATAAGTAATTATTTTAACGTTCAAACTCCTGATACTTCTGTTAATCCAGATGAAGCTGTGGCATCGGGAGCAGCAATTCAAGCTGGTATTTTAAGTGGTGAAGTTAAAGACCTTTTGCTATTAGATGTCATTCCTTTGTCCCTAGGGTTAGAAACTTTGGGAGGAATATATACCAAGGTGATAGAAAGGAATACTACAATTCCTACCAGTCGCTCTCAGATGTATTCTACTGCCGTAGATGGACAAACTTCTGTAGAAATTCATGTCCTTCAAGGTGAGCGGGCAATGGTTAAAGATAATAAAAGTCTGGGTAAGTTTTTACTGAAAGGCATTCCTCCAGCTCCTAGAGGGATACCTCAAATAGAAGTTAATTTTGATATTGATGCTAATGGAATTCTTAAAGTTAAGGCTTTAGATTTAGGCACGGGTAGAGAACAAAGTATTGAAATTAGTAATACAGGTGGCCTGAATGAAGCAGAAATTCAACGAATGCAACAAGAAGCAGAAATGTATGCGGAACAGGATATTCAACAACAAAAATTAGCAGAATTGAGAAATCAGGCAGATACTCTTCTATACAATTACGAAGCAACTATTAAAGAACATGGTGATTTTATTGATGAAAAGTTAGCAACAGAACTTGAAGAAAGTTATGAACAATTGAAGCAAGTTTTGGTCAGCTCAGAAACTGAAAATAATTATGACCAGTTAAATCAGGAAATTGAAGAGTTTAGGCAAAAGCTTTTTGCTTTAGGTGAAACTTTATATGACCAAAGTGGGGGTGAAAAGATAGATCCACCAGAAAAAGAGAAAGTTCCTCAGCTTCCTCAAGATTCAGAAATTACAGAACCAGAAACTTCGGAGGAAGAAACTGTAGAGCAAGAAACTAATAAACCAATTGATAGTAACCCAACTAAAAATAAGGTCACTTCAGTTAAGGTTGAAGAATCAACTGAAGAACCTGAGAGTGAATTTGGAAAAAATCCATTCTTATAGAAGTAATGTAGTGATTAGGTGGATTGAGATTTTTGGCGTTGCTAAAAAATTTTAGAGTTCTTCAAGACTCAAGTTTACCTGAAGTTTTATGGAAATGTGGATGAAATTTTTGATATAATAATATAAAATAATATAATGTAATACTTGCAACTAACTCTAGCTGTAAAGGTGCATTGACTAAATTTTAGAATCCCTGGTAATTTCCGGTAAATAGTCTAATAATAGAAGAAGAACACATATAGAGTATCGCGTCATCTTTCTCACAACTTTTGAGTCATCCTAAATGGTTGCCAAGTCAGGAGAGAAAAATGCCAACTTAACTCATGGGTAAGTGCGCCAAATGCTAAATTGGGCATATTATTGTTTCAAACAAACTCTTAAGTTCCACCCTTTAAAACGAGGCGCAACCCTATATAAATGTAACTGAGGAATATATTTCCAAAACCTGTACAATCGGGTGGTGGTGTTCATCAAAATTTTAGGAGACTCAAAGCATTTTAAATGTCCCCATGGCGGCCAGTCAATGCCGAGAGATGGGAATGACGCTTTGGGAATTGTTCTCAAAGCATTGCGTATAGACCGCCTACGTTGATGGTTCTGCCGTCACGTTGCGATGAAAGGTTTTCCCGACTTTGGCCGGGAATTGCCGGGCTTGATGTATCTGTTGGGTACTTCAAATATAAAAGTTCAAAAATATACTTATTAACACTAATTCTAGGCAATCAGCTCTATGGCCAGCGATTATTATGAAATTCTAGGTGTTTCTCGTACAGCAGATAAAGAGGAACTAAAGCGTGCTTACCGTCGGTTGGCTCGTAAGTACCACCCAGACGTGAACAAAGAGCCAGGAGCAGAAGAACGCTTTAAAGAAATAAATCGTGCTTACGAAGTTCTCTCAGACCAAGAAATGAAAGCTCGTTACGACCGCTTTGGGGAAGCAGGAGTATCAGGAGCAGGATCACAAGGTTTCTCCACAGATTTTTCAGATAGTTTCGCTGATATATTTGAAAGCTTTTTCAGTGGATTTTCTGGAGGAATGGGGACACAAGGGCGTAGGCGTACAGGTCCAGTTAGAGGTGATGACCTACGCATAGACCTGAATCTGGATTTCCACGAAGCTGTATTTGGTGGGGATAAAGAACTAACAATCAAACATTTAGAGGTTTGTGAAACTTGCAATGGTTCGGGTGCTAAACCAGGCACAGCACCTAAAACTTGTTCTACCTGTGGAGGAACTGGTCAAGTACGCCGGGCAACAAGAACTCCTTTCGGTAGTTTCACTCAAGTTTCAGTTTGTCCTTCGTGTAACGGTACTGGGCAAATAATAGAAGAAAAGTGCCATACCTGTGGTGGACGTGGGCAAAATGAGGTTACAAAAAAAATAAAAATTACTATCCCAGGAGGGGTAGACAATGGTACTCAGCTACGAGTATCTAAAGAAGGAGATGCAGGTAAAATGGGTGGGCCACCTGGAGACTTGTATGTTTTCTTGGGGGTCAAAAAAGACTCAGAGTTTAGAAGAGATGGAATTAATATTCTATCTGAAATAAAAATCAGTTATTTACAAGCAATTTTGGGCTGTAGTCTGGAGATAAATACAGTTGACGGTAAAGCAGAATTAATAATTCCAGCAGGTACTCAACCAAATACTGTCCTAACTTTAGAAGATAAAGGAGTACCGAAATTGGGTAATCCGGTAAGTCGTGGCGATCATCTTATTACAATAGCAATAGATATTCCCACAAAAATTACCACAGAAGAACGTGAGTTGCTGGAAAAACTGGCGAGTATTAAGGGCGATCGTATTGGAAAAGGTGGCATAGAAGGATTTTTAGGAAACTTATTTCAACAAAAATGAAAAGGTAATAAACAAAAGCAGAAGGCAGAGGGCAGGATTAAACAATTAACAGTTAATAATTAATAATTACTTATCCTTGAAAAGAAGAGAATTGACTCAAAGGAAAATTTTTTCTCGTCTTTCCTTTAAGAAGATATCTGAAAAGTTTTTTGATACTGAATTTTGCCCCCCTAGCCCCCCAACTTTGGGGGGAACAAGAGTCAATTTGCTTGCTCTAGTCCCCCAAAATTGGGGGATGCGCGGGGGCTTGGATGTAGCAAATGGGACTTCTCAGACAACCTCTAAAGGAGGGGCTTTAAACCTTGATTATTCGGCCATAATTTCCTTCTGCCTCTTTCTCTCTGCATTTCCTGATAATAATTATCATAATTGATTGCAACTATACTATTAAAAACTAAGAGATTGGAGAGACAATATTAAATTATGGATTATCAACCTCAAATCCAGCAGCAAAAAATACCAGATTCCCAAATAGATTTGCGAGGTACTCCCTGTCCAATTAATTTTGTCAAGACAAAACTGCACTTAGAAAAGATGATGCCTGGAGAAATTTTGGAAGTTTGGCTAGATCCAGGAGAACCTATAGAGCAAGTACCTGATAGTTTAATTATAGAAGGTTATCAAATAGAAGAAATAAGCGATCGCTCTGAATATTTTGTCCTGAAAGTACGTTGCCCGGAAACGGTTGCATGAGTTGTTCCGAAAAGGGTGCTATCTTAGAAGCAAATAACGATTTGGTAGGGACAGTTGTCGCAGTCCAAGCAAATTTTTACCAAGTTAAGCTCGATACAAAAGATGATTTGGTAAAAAAAACAACAGAAAATTTTACCCAACTCCTGTGTACCCGTAGATCGCGATTGAAGAAAATTGGCCAGAAAGTAATGGTGGGCGATCGCGTGGTAATAGAAGATCCTGACTGGGCAGGTGGACGAGGAGCTATTGCTGAGGTTTTGCCCAGAACAACAGAACTAGACCGTCCTCCTGTAGCTAATGCAAATCAGGTAATGTTAGTGTTTGCTATGGCAGAACCAGATTTAGACCCTGTTGCTTTGACGAGATTTTTAGTAAAGGCAGAGTCAACAGGTTTAGAGGTATGTTTATGTTTGAATAAATGCGATCTGGTTACACCAGAGCAAATAGAGAGATGGCGCAATAAAATTTCTCAGTGGGGTTACGATCCATTCTTGATTAGTGTGGAAACAGATGTAGGTTTGGGGATAGCAAAAGATAGTTCGCCTTCTCTGTGGGAAAAACTGAAAAATAAAATTACGGTAATTTCTGGTCCTTCTGGGGTTGGGAAGTCAAGTTTAATTAACTATTTGATTCCTGATGTTAATTTAAGAGTCGCTGCAGTATCAGGAAAGTTGTCACGAGGACGACATACTACTCGTCACGTTGAATTATTTGAGCTACCGACTGGGGGTTTGTTAGCAGATACGCCTGGTTTTAATCAACCACAGTTAGAGTGCGAACCTTTGGAGTTGGGGTATTTGTTTCCAGAAGTGCGACGGTATTTAGAAGAAGGAAGTTGTCAATTTAGTGACTGTTTGCATCGGGATGAACCTAACTGTGTAGTCAGGGGTGACTGGGATAGGTATGAATATTATTTGATGTTTTTAGAAGAGGCGATCGCGCATCAAGAAGCTTTGCAACAAAAACCTGATGTTGAGTCAAACTGGAAGGCAAAAATGAAGTCTGGTGGCGAACAAAAGTTGGAACCTAAGTTAGCTAGTAAAAAGTATAGGCGTTCTTCGAGAAGATTACAGCATCAGCAGTTACAAGATTTGTGTGAAGAATTTGATGAATTTTAGCACTTTTGTAGGTTGGGTTGAACTTGGTAAACCCAATATTAATCTTAGGAATTAAATCTCTCATCAATATGAGGAATGTTAGTAGGGAACAGGGAACAGGGAACAGTTTAAACTATCTGCTACGGTCAAATTTTCGGCATTGTCAGGGTCAAAACTTTACCATTAGACATCTCCATAAAAGAGGGAACAGGGAACAGGGAACAGGGAACAGGGAACAGGGAACCCACCCCTAATCCCTCCCAGGAGGGGAATAATTGATAATTTATGGATAATAATTGATTTTATTTTTGATTTTTGGAGAGGTCTATTTTGAGACAACAATAGTCAAAAACTAGGTACTTTTTCATTTCTGAAAAAGGCACTTACCAATATCAGTCAATAGACATCTCCAGAAAAGAGGGAATAGGGAATAGGGAATAGGGAATAGGGAATAGGGAATAGGGAATAGGGAATAGGGAATAGGGAATAGGGAATAGGGAATAGGGAATAGGGAATAGGGAACCCACCCCTAACCCCTCCCAGGAGGGGAATAATATCAAATCCGGTAGCATCGGTGTAATTAGATAGTTAATCTAGGAGTCAGGAGTCAGAACTCAGGAGTCAGGAGAAAAGAGAATTTAGAAAGATTTGCTCTTTAGGTGAAGATGAAATTTTTTTTATACCGAACCCGAGCGGATTTGATATAACTGATAATTTATGTACGATAATTGATTTTATTTTTGATTTTTGGAGAGGTCTCATACTTTGAGATTTAATCAGCAAACCCTAAATGGGCTGTTTTGGGCTACCTATTTTTAGCGATCGCCTGTTTTGACATTAGTAACTTTTGGCGAGCTATTCTAATGCACCAAGCTGTTTCGATCCACTATTCCCCCTTTTATAAAATGTCTAGTATAGGGCTTGCTGATTAAATCTCAAAGTGTTGACTGATATTGGTTGTAGCATTTTTTTGTCTCAAAAAGTATCAGCTTTTTGGTGGCAATAGCTGCATAAAGCTAGTATTTTCAGACGATTATGGCAGAAAAATCACTCTTACAATTTTTCTGACTACCTCCTCTATAATTCAATACGGTTCAGTTAAGACGAAAACTCCTATGATATGGAACTATTAGATAGGCTTTTCAGACTACAGAACTGCAAAAAAAATCCTTAACTGAACCGTATTGATCTATAATTCCCCGTTCCTCCTGAATTCTGGATTCTGGATTCTGGATTCTGGATTCTGAATTCTGAATTCTGGATTCTGAATTCTGAATTCTGACTCCTACCCTTACCACTCATACTTTATTCAGCAAACCCTAGTATAGTATCCGGATAATAACCCTGAATAAATATGCTTTTAAACTACTATTTATCAAAATAATTGGGTCTAAAACCCTGCCTTGTTAATATCTCTCTCCTCCTACTTACTTTGTGAATAGATTAATAAAAGTTGACAAAGTTACTAAAATATAATAAAAAAGACTATATATTTGTATTTAGTTAGACAAGCTGATGCAGTAAAGATTAAAATATTGTATTTTTATTGGTCAGTAGAAAATTCTTTATTTGTGTGAGGCAAATTCAATGTACGGAAGACTAAAAATCAGACATATTCTGACTAGCACTTTAACAACAATAGCTAGTATTACCATAATTTCAATTGCGAATATAGAGAGTTCCTGGGCAGAAGAATCTTATACTCAGTCTTTACAAGAACTCTATGATATGCGCGATCGCACAGTGGCGAAATTAGAATCTCTACCTACTCCCAGAAAGCAATTATTCTTTTCTGATGAGGATGACACTGTATTACAAAAGCAAGAAAACTTGCTACAAAAATTACAAGAAATTGAAGTTCAAATATTAATTGAACAACGAGCAAATGATAACTGGAATCAAGCATTAATTCTTGGTGCTCAAGCATCAGAAGTAGGAGAAACTCCAAATCCAACTGTAAAAACTAGAGAAACAGAAAAACACCTCTGGCAACAAGCTATTTATAATTTAGAAGCAATTCCTACCGATTCATTGATAGCAGAAAAAACTACTAAAAAGATCGAAGAATACCAACGTAGTCTGAATGATTCTTATTATCAGTTAAACCTAACAAAGTCAAACTTTTTAGAGAAAATTCGTAAAGATAGTGGTTTATCTAGCAGAGCAACGATCGCTATTTGTAACCTCCGGCGAAAATGTTTAGACCTAAACGGCAATAAACCACCTGCTAGTCCTGCTAGTTTAATTAAAGTTCCTGTTGCTGTAGCATTAATGCAGAAAGTATCCAAAGAAAATATCAGTTTAGATACTCCTATATATGTGAGTAGGGGAAACTTTACTGAAGATGCTTCAGAAATTAGAGCTAGAAAACCCTATCCCCTCAAAACTCTAGTTGGGCAAATGATTGACCACAGTAGCAATATTGCCACAAATCAACTTATTGATTATTTAGGACAACCTTATATTAATAAAGTTCTCAAAGATGATGGCTACAAAGTGATGAGTGTCAACTACAAACTGATGGGTAACCGGATCATGCCCAAAAATCCTGGTAAAGGTCGCAATACCCTAACTAGCAATGAACTGACAGACATGATGGTTTCAATATATAATAATGAGTATCCAAATTCTGATGTATTGATGGAAGCCTTAGCTCGTCAGAAGGATAGGTTATTGGGATATGCCGCCCTAGAAGAGTTGCCAGAAGTTCAGTGGATTGGTGAAAAGACGGGAGAAAATTCTCGCGCTCTGGGTACCACTTTAGCATTAAGTATTTATGGTGAGGTGTATGTAATAACTGTAATTGATAGTCGTGGTGGACGCGATCCCCAGATTCGTCGCTCTATTAATAAGGTGGCAAAATATCTAATGGATAATGATGGTTTGCTCTAGTGCCGCTACGCGGAAGTTAAAAGTCAAAAGTTAGAAGTCAAAAGTATTGATTGGTAAGGCTCTTAGAATTTTGTAACTGGTTAGTTATTTCTGCCATCCTGTACTAGATAGGGTTTGCTGAAAAAGTCTTTTGGTAGGGGGTAGAATCGGTGAATCGGTGAATCGGTGAAGTCAGGAGGAATGGGAATTATAGAAGAAGTAGTCAAGA
>NZ_JAAHHG010000190.1 GCF_010692555.1 Okeania sp. SIO3B5
TTTTGAAACAGTCTGGCAGAAATGGAGTTGTGATTCTCCCTACTGCTTCGGGTAAAACATATTTGGCCCAACTGGCAATGCAGGCAACTCCCCGTAGTACTCTGGTAGTAGTACCTACCCTAGATTTGATGCACCAGTGGTACGCACATTTGAATGCAGCTTTTCCAGATGTGGAGGTGGGGTTACTTGGTGGGGGCTCTCGCGACAAAACACCAATTTTAGTAGCGACTTACGATAGTGCGACTATTCATGCGGAGGCGATCGGCAATAAATATGCTCTATTAGTTTTTGATGAATGTCACCACTTACCTACTGATTTTTATCGGGTAATTGCCGAATACGCGATCGCTCCTTATCGTCTAGGTTTGACAGCAACTCCTAACCGTTCTGATGGTCGTCATTCTGACCTAGATTATTTAATTGGACCTACTGTTTTTAGCAAGACTCCTGAAGAATTGGCAGGTGCCGCTTTAGCTGACCATAAAATTGTGCAAATAATGGTTAAACTTTCTGCACAAGAACGGGAAGAATATAACAAGTTAATGACAATTAGAAATGACTTTTTAAAGCAGGCAAATATTAAGTTAGGTGGGTTAAATGGTTGGAAAAATTTTGTTATAGCAAGTGCCCGTTCCAAGGCTGGACGTCGAGCAATGTTAGCCCATCGTCAAGCTAAAGAAATTGCTCTTGGTACTGATGGAAAATTACGAACTCTTGCTAATTTATTGGCTCAACATTTTCCCGAACGTACTTTAATTTTTACGGCTGATAATACAACAGTTTATCGGATTTCCCATGACTTTTTAATTCCGGCAATAACTCACCAAACTCCTGTGAAAGAAAGGCATGAAGTTTTAAGTAAATTTAGAACTGGCGAATATAAAACTCTTGTAGCTTCTCATGTTTTAAATGAAGGAGTTGATGTGCCAGATGCAAGGGTAGCAATTATTTTATCTGGTACTGGAAGTGAACGAGAATATATTCAAAGATTGGGTCGAGTTTTACGTCGAGGTAGCGATAAAAATAAGTTAGCAATTTTGTATGAAGTTGTTACGGAAAATACGAGTGAAGAACAAACTTCTCGCAGACGTAGAGGTAAAATTAGACCGAAAAAATCTCCTAAATATCAAGAACAAGAAGAGGCTAAAACAGAAGTTAAACCGTTAGAAATTGTGAAGCCAGAACCAATTTATGGAGTTAACAATTATGCTGCTAAACGTGCTGCCGAACCAGGTGCAAAATGGGGAAGCGATGAAAAAAATGATGAAAATGATTTGGAAAATAAATCAAAAATAGAAGACGATGAAGACGATGAAGACCTGGAATCAGAATTTAATGATGGTTTTAATATTGATGAGTTTTTCTGATTTTTGAGAATGAATAAAGCAAAAAAATAACTATAGCAATTCCATTTGTTTATTATAGGAACCGCCAGGTTAATTAAGACAATTAGTGCGAGCATCTTGCTCGCGTCATAATATCATTTTCGGTTAAATACTTATACTTTGGAGAAAGGAAGGCAGAGGGCAGAAGGCAGAAGGCAGAAGGGAAAGAAAGGTTCAAAGAGATAAGATTTTTTATAACTGATTATCCGTTAGCGCAGCTCCCCCGGAGGGGGAACATGATGTAAATCATTCATTACAATGCACCACCACAAAAATTGTATCTACTAACCTTATCAAACCACTAACTATTAATATTGAGATAACTTTTTTATCCTAAATAGTTTCAAACTTTAAATGTTAAATAATTTGGCATTGCTGAGGTGCGAGGTGAATATAAGTGTTGAAAATATCAGGAACGGGAAAGTATAAGGAACGGGCAAGATGTCCATTCCACAAAACTATTAAAATCCCAAGCGCATTTATGCAATGCCAATAATTTCCTGTACTGTAGGATTAAAGTTTTGAGCCTATAAAATCTTACTTTTGACTTTTGACTTATACTTTAGGATTATACTTTAGGATTAAAGTTTTGAGCGGATAAAATCTTACTTTTGACTTTTGAATTTTGAATTTTGAATTTTGAATTTTGAGCGGATAAAATCTTACTTTTGACTTTTGAATTTTGAATTTTGAATTAATAACTATGTTACCAATAAAATCTTACTTTTGACTTTTGAATTTTGAATTTTGAGCGGATAAAATCTTACTTTTAACTTTTAATTTTTAAATTTTGACTTATACTTTTGACTTTTGACTTTTGACTTTTAACTTTTAACTTAATAACTATGTTACCAATAAAATCTTACTTTTGACTTTTGACTTATACTTTTGAGCGGATAAAATCTTACTTTTGACTTTTGACTTTTGACTTTTGACTTTTGACTTATACTTTTAACTTAATAACTATGTTACCAACTGACTTACTTTCTCATCGCCAAACCGGAGAAACAATTATTCCTCAAAAACTCAAAATTGATGCTAAAAATTTAGCTATTGCCACAGAGATGATTAACTCTTTTGAAGAAACAGTAGGCAAAACTCAAGGAGAACTGGATAAACGTTTACAAGAAATTGAAGGAGATGACCCCAACTATCGCTTCAAAAGAGGATTAGCACATATGCTTAGAGGCAGTTTTTCTACCTTTGAAATTATCAGTCCTCTGGAACCAATAGAATTAAGAAAGCGTGTTTTTACTACAGCAGCAGAAGTTGTTCCTAGTATCCAATCAACAGAATTAACTCTCGAAAAATTAGCCGCACAAATGAGTCAAGAATTAAACCGAGAAGTTATGCCTGATGAGATTAAAAAAGGTCTCTATGCTGACTTACAAGAAAATAGAATTTTGACTCAATTTGATGCTCCTACATCAGAAGCTTTATTACATAGATATAATCTGTCTCAAGTGCAAGGTATTTTTTATAAAGCTAGTCATATTGAATTAAACGCTCATCGCAATGATCCAGGAGAATACAAACTCTTATTTAGGTATGTAAAATTATTTCAATTAATGACTTATATTGAAGGAGATGCTGATCATGGTTTTACCCTCACAATTGATGGGCCTTATAGTTTATTTAAACCCAGCACTCGTTACGGTTTAGCACTAGCAAAAATTTTACCCGCATTACTACACGTTACAAAATGGAGTTTACACGCAACTTTACAAAATCGTGACACCTATAGTGGAACTTGGAAAAAAGGTCGATTTAGCCTTAATTCTGATTGCGATTTAGTTAGTCATTATCCACCAGGAAAACCCTACGATAGTATGTTAGAAGCATCATTTGCAGAACGTTGGGCTAAGTTAAAAACCGAGTGGAAGTTAGAAAGAGAAGTTGATTTAATTCCAATTCCTGGTAGTGTAATGATTCCTGATTTTAGACTGGTACATCCCAATGGACAATCATATTTATTAGAAATAGTTGGATATTGGCGACCGGAATATTTAAAAAAGAAATTTTATCAGGTGCAAAGTGCTGAGTGTGATAATTTAATATTGGCAGTTTCTGAACGACTAAATTTGGAAAAAGCTGGTGTAAAAGTGAAAGATGTGCCAGTACCTATTGTCTGGTTTAAGGATAAGTTGTTACCTAAATCAGTCTTAGAAGTTTTGAACTCTATTTAATTTTTGATAATGGGTAATTGTTTATTAATTGATAATGGATAATGGATAATTGATAATTACCTCTGGCTAAAACCGCTCTTGATTGAAAATAAGGAAATATTATTTCTTTTTTTCCCCTTAAAAGGGGAGGCTTCAAGGCGCGAATTATTTAATTATTAATTATTAATTATTAATTATTCGATAATAGTTCAAAAAATATTGATTTTATACCAATTTTAAAAAAGAATGTTACGAATAGTAAGAGCAACAAAAAGACTTTACAAGAAATGTTCCTTTGAAAAAAAAAAGATGATTTACGCGTAAGCATTCAGCCGTCAGCCGTCAGCTATCAGCTATTAATTCATTGCCTTGAGGGGCAGGAATTAGTATCAAAAAATTTCAGGAGAATTATAAAGTATTGGAAAAAAACTGACCTTGACCTTAGCAGTGTATACACATTATCTCTGAAACAGCTAAAAGTTAACTGCTAATAGCTGAATGCCTACATTTACGCTCTAAAAAATGGTATGAAAGCCATTCATTCTGACTCCTGAGGACTGACTCCTAAGAAATATCCTAGCTATTTGTAGCAACCATTTATTAATTTGGTATTAGAGAGAAAAGTATACTTTTTTTACCGAAAAATTGTGGTTTAAAGCCTCCCCTTTTAAGGAGATAATAAAGAAAAAATTTCATTATTAGTCAATCCTCTTCTTTTCAAGGAGAGGTAATTATTCATTATTCATTATTCATTATTCATTATTCATTGTTGAACTACAACCTACCATCTAAAATTTTAAATAATTACCTGATTCAAGAAATTTAGATGACTACTAAAAAAATCACAATGAGTCAGATTATTAGATTAGTAATAACAACTTTATTCTGATTAATTTTTAGTTGATTTTTTATAAAAAAACCTCTAGGTTCAAGTCAAATTTATGATGATAATAGTCAATAAAAAGTCAATGATAAAAACTTTTTTATTTTCCACTACGACCTATTTGTAGTAATTGCTAAAAATCAAGGATACTTGGAATTTTTATGAGTATATAATTAATTTATTTTTATTAAATAAAATTATAGTTAAATTCTACTTTGCTTTGTTTAATTATTTCCTCTAATATATTACTCAAGTATCCTATTTATACAGCGTGCTTAAAACGTTCTCTCAAAATTGGCAGATTAATAATTTCTTCTATACAGTCTATATACTTATCGACTATTAAATTGACAGAGTATTGCTGTTCAGCCTTCTTTCTAATTTTTTGTAACAGTTTATCTGTATTTTCAGTTGCTTTAATTACGAAAGTTATGGGATACTTTTCTATTTTATCAATATCTAAGAAATACTTTTTAAAATCGGTTGTTTCAGTGACTTGAAAAAATCTACCTAATGGTTTCATTACAAAATCTATTCCGCCATCATTAGCATTAGTTCGCCCTGTTTTATAGAGTTTCAAATTTTCTTGTTGTATATCTTGCATATCAAAACCAAAAAATATAGTCTGTTCGTAGTAATAATATTTCAAAATGCTATAGCTAACTATCTGAAATAATCTAGCATCGACATTTGGTTGTAAAAGTTCAACGATAAAATCAACAGCCTCATTTTGATTTGCTTCTACTAATTTATTTATTTGTTCGCAAGAGTTTATGAAATTTTCAAAAGCATCAATTTTAGTCTCAATATACTTATCAATTATTTTAAGAATTATCGCTCCTAGATTGTAAATTTTATCTTCAGTTATACAAAGAAGTAAATTTTCATTAAACCAATACCGATTATTTGAAGATTCTCTGATAACAGGAATATAATCACAAGTAGGAAAATATTTTTTAAATTCTTGGTTTAATCTGTGATTCAAAGCATGGTTTTGTAATTTTTGCCCAAAAGGCAATTCTCTTTGTCGCCTTAAAAGTTCAGAATACTTGCTACCTTCATAGAAATTGTATTGACCACTTTCATCAAATCCTTTTTTTACATAATCCTCAACTAAAACATAAATTGCATACAAATTACCAAAAGAATTTCTGGCTTTTGATCCTCGATTAGCAGCTCTAGTTTTGACATTAATATATTGTAAAATAGGAGACATTGAATAGATTAATTCCGATCGATCTCTAAAAGCCTTCTTCAGAATGCTTTTGATTACTTGTGTAAACTCATGTTCCATCTAATCACCCATCATTAGATCCAAACTTAATTGAATAGCTTTATTCTTGAAAAAATTCTGATTATTTTGAGTTTCAGAAACCAAATCTAATCGTTCTAATCCTAATTTTACATACTCTTCTTCTATTTCTATACTGATAAATTTTCTACCCAATCTTTGAGCTACTACAGATGTTGTGAATGTTCCGGCAAATAAATCTAAAATTAAATTACCAGGATTACTACTAGCTTTAATAATTCTTTCCAATAAAGCTTCTGGTTTCTGAGTCGGATGATTTCTATACTCAGGCATTCTATATCTAACTCTGGGAATATACCAAACATTCCCAGGCACTTTTTGAGTATTATAAGGTGCTGGTTTTGCTTTGCGATAATCAATCAATTTACGCACTGCACCTGTTTTGGCTTCAACCATTATTTCTTCATAGTTGAATGTATAGTTATTGCGGTCTTTTACACCAAATAAAATAGGCTCGTATAACGAACCAAAGTATTTCTTTGCCTGAACTCCTGAACTATCATAATACCAAATAATTCGGGAAAGAATAGTGATTTTATCCCTTAAATGTATATCTAGATATGGCATATATTGTGTTGCTGCCATAATGTAAATACTACCTGTATTTTTCAATTTCCTCAAACATAAATCTATCCACTGATAACACCATTTTATATATTCATTATTAGAATCCCATTTGTTTTGTCTACCATTAAATTTCTTGCCAATATTATAAGGAGGATCGGCAAATATTAGATCGATACTACTATCTTTTACATAGCTGTCCAAAGCAGCGATCGCTTCTCCCCAGATAATTTGGTTTTCCTCAATTTGCCATACTTTCATTTGACCATTTTAGAATTTATTGACTGATCAAGTATACTGTAGCTTCTTAATATAATATTTGGTTGAATACTTATACTTTAGTGGAAGAAAGGCAGAAGGCAGAAGGCAGAAGGCAGAAGGGAAAGAAAGCTTCAAAGGGAGAAGGTTTTTTATAACTAATTATCCGAACATGATATAACACCTCATAGTTAAAACCCAATACATCCATACTCACCTAAGGTTAAACAATAAAATTAAAAATAAATACATACTGCCCAAATTTTGATTTACAAAAATTTGTTTATATACTATAGTAAGAGTTTTGGCAGATAAATATTCTCCACTCAAGGCCGATATGACGACGCAAAGTCGTAAAGGGCCTTCCAAGCGGAGGAGTATTAAAAAGTATGCTAACAGTATAATTACTTATTTAATTTTCTTACCCACAAGAAATTCATACACTTAGGTAGGAATTTACCGATTGGGATCGACAAAATCAATAGTTATCCTGTGACAACTATATAACAGAAATAAAAAACCGAAAGAGAATGGTATTCCTTAGTATTATAGGAGTAATCTTCAAAGGATAAATCTGTTAATAGAGGAAATTCAAATTATTATCTTCTGCTTCCTATACAAGCAGAATACTGCCAAATATTTATAGTTAATCCTGAAGGATATCTCCTTCAGAAAAGTTAACTAATATAAGTTCAATCAAAGTCTATTCACTATACAAAAAAGGAGGTAACGTCGTGAAAATCAAAACTCAATTACATACCGAAGCTGTAAAAAAAGCTTTACTTTCACTATCAGAAATGGAACTATATAATACTATTCATAATTGGCTTGAACTAATATCTCAAAAAGATGGGGAAACAGAATTATTAGATGAAATGCAGTTTGCTTTAGGTTATGAATTAGAGTCAGGAGAAACTCTACAATCTTATAGAAGTTGGGATGAATTGATGTATTGTGAACCGGACTGTGAAGATGTCTACTTAATAGCACCATCACCTTTGAAATTACACAAACATATAGATAAAATGGACTCACATTCTTTTTATCACAATATAATTTCTATTGCTGGAAAAGCTTATAGTGAAGGAGAAATGGGTTATCCACCAAATGCCTTTTGTGATGGGTATCAATTTATGGAAAACTTAGTTACTAGCATCAGAAAAAATCAACCTTGCCAAGAAAAAAATTATACTTCAGAAATTTTCAGAATTGTGAATCAAATTCCAAATAGTGAACAGTTTTTTCAAGTATCAGAACATTGGCGGACTTACAATGGAGATAAAGTAACTGATTTTGTGCTTTTGACCTCTAATTAGTAATTGCAGGAAGAAGAAATTCATTAATTGACAATTGATAATGGATAATGGATAATTACATCTGGCTAAAACCGAGAGGATTGAACATAAGGAAATATTATTTCTTTATTTTCCCCTTGAAAGGGGAGGCTAATAAAGCTGAATTATTTAATTATTAATTATTAATTATTAATTATTCGGTAAGTACATAAATAAGTTTGTTTATGGTATTTAGGATGGGTTATCTGATGTGATAATCCATATTCTTATTAACAATATTTCCGAAGAAAATTTGGGATAAACTTTCTCAAGCCTACTT
Source organism: Okeania sp. SIO3B5 (assembly GCF_010692555.1). Classification (GTDB taxonomy): domain Bacteria; phylum Cyanobacteriota; class Cyanobacteriia; order Cyanobacteriales; family Microcoleaceae; genus Okeania. The sequence continues at coordinate 8,182 of NZ_JAAHHG010000190.1, forward strand.
ACAGCAGTTTCCGAAGCTATGAGGTACAGTCGTTTTTATTCTTTTCTGTTCCCTGTTCCCTGTTCCCTGTTCCCTGTTCCCTCAAACCTAAAATTTTGTACCTCATAACAACGGAAAACGCTGTATAAATACTAAAAAGCTGACTACTTATACGCTTTGCTTTCCTAGGTCATGCTGCGCAAACAGCTAGAGGTACTGATAACTGATAACTGATAACTGATAACTGAAATGGCATTAACTATCAACGAACTATTTGATGAACAATTCTATTTAGAAACCTACCCAGAAGTGGCTGAAGCAATCGTCAATGGCACAGTAAGTGATGGCTTTTTCCATTTTATTCGGTTTGGTCAATTTGAAAGTCGCGATCCTAACGCTATTTTCAATACTGATTTCTATCTTGCTAATAACCCTGGAGTTGCTGCTGTTGTAGAACAAAATGTTTTGACACCTATAGAACACTTCATCAATTTTGGTCAATTTGAACAACGCGATCCCAGTACTTTATTAGACACCAGTTTTTATCTAAACCGTTACTCAGATGTTGGTGAAGCACTAGCAACTACCTCACTCACAGCAACAGAACACTTTCTCAATACTGGTCAATTTGAAGGACGGTTGCCACGTTTGTTATTCAGCGATATCTATGTATTTGGCGATAGTTTGTCTGATACAGGCAATGCTTTTGCAGCTACTGGCGGTCTGTTGCCACCCAGTCCTCCCTACTTTGAAGGTCGCATTAGCAACGGCCCTCTATGGATAGAAACTCTTGCACCACAATTAGAGTTAACATCTAACCCCAGTCTCAATTTTGCAGTAAATGGAGCCACCACAGGGTTTGTTAATGATACCAATAATCTATTGCCAGAAAGTACTCCCCCACTGTTAATTGGACTACAAACACAAATTGATAATTTTATTGCGGATACTCCAGAAACTGACCCTGATGCTTTGTATGTAGTGTGGGCCGGTGGAAATGATTATTTAGGCGGTAGCATCCAAGGTGTGCAGTCAAGTGTGGGTAATTTGTCAGTGGCAGTAAATAAGCTAGCAAGCATTGGAGCCAGAAATTTTCTGTTGCCAAATTTACCCGATCTAGGTTTGACTCCATTCGGACAGAGTTTACCGCCAGAACTACAACAGGGATTAAGCTTCTTAAGTGAAAGTCACAATAGTGGTTTAGCAGCAGCTTCCCAAATATTAGAGCAAGACCCAAGTATTAATATTATTAGCCCTGATTTTAGGAATACAATTGACGATATTATTGCTAACCCTACTGATTTTGGCTTTACGAATGTCACAGATAATTTCTTAGCTTCTGGAGCAATTAACCCCGATGATTTTTTATTCTTTGATGACATACATCCTACTACCAATGTTCATAGTTTTGTGGCAGATACAGCAATAAAATCCATTACAGAGATTTCAGAATTGGTTAGTATTTTGGAGGCTTCTGAAGGCTAATATCAAATCCGGTAGCATTGGTTTCAAGAATTTAGAATTTAGAATTTAGAATTTAGAATTTAGAATTTAGAATTTAGAATTACCGAATTACCGAATTATTAATTATTAATTATTAATTATTAATTATCCATTATCCATTATCCATTAATGAACTCTTCTTATAAGTTAAGAGGATTAGGAGTGGGAGCAGTGCCATAAGTATCAGGAGTAACTACAGTGAAGAGATGAAGAAAACTGCATTTATTCTAAAGGTATAAAATCTGCTTGTTGTACAATTTGTTGACCTTGGGTTGATAAAGCTAATTCTAGAAAATTTTTTACAGCTAAACTTGTTTGATTTGGTACTGCTAAAAACACACTACGACTCAGAGGATAGTTATCATTATTAAGAGTAGTTTGATCTACAGGTGAAATTCCGTTTATTGGTAAGATTTTAACGGTAGTTTGATTTTTTGCTTGAGCTACTGTGGTATAACTAATTCCATTATTTTTCAACTCTCGTAAAATTGGAGTTGTGACATCTCTTTGATATGTAATAAAATTTGAACTATCTGGAGCAAAAGATTCTCCTAACAATACAACATCTTGAAAGAAATTGTAACTGCCACTTTTGACAGAACGGTTGATAACTTTTATCGGTAAATCATCACCACCAACTTCTGACCAATTAACTATTTTTCCCTGATAAATATCTTTTAGTTGGTCTAATGTTAAACTTCCTTTGTAGGGATTATTAACTCCGACTACTACTGCTAAAGAATCTTTGGCAATAGGAATTAATTTAATGTTTGCTTGAGACTCTTCTGGTCGTAAAGTACGAGATATTGCTGCTATTTGTACTCTATTTTCTAGTAAATTTTTGATGCCTTGATTAGAGCCATTTGGTCTACCTTCAGGTACTCCATAAGTTATGGGAATATTAGGATATTTTTGTTCATAAGCATTTTCCATCAGCTTGATTAATTTAACCATAGTTACGCTACCATCCATTGCTAATATATTGGGATTTGGTAGAGAAACATCTAGATTAGATACGATTTGATTAGCTGCTTCAGCGATGCTTAATTTTGCTGATGAATTATTAACAATATTGTTGTTAGTATCTGATTGATTTTGATTTAATAAAAACCAGTATCCTCCTCCAGCTAGTAGGAAAAATAATAGTATAAAAAAAATTAGTGGTGGTGCATTATTTTTAGCCATGATTGTTTATAAAGGTAAGGCAGAGTTCAACAATTAATTAGGGCTTGCTGATTAAATATAAAAGCATTTACAGATAAAGCTTTTAGCCTTTTTGGGTCTGGAAAAAGTACCAGGTTTTTAGCTCTTGATGCTCAAAAAGTTAGGATTTTTGGGTGAGGAGGACAGAACAATCACTCTTGCTATTATGAACTATCACCTTCTCTATAACTCCCCTAACTCCTGACTCTTAACTATTCCCTCCATATCTATTCCCTATTCCCTGTTTCAGCAAAAAGGCTTTATTCAGCAAACCCTAATAATTAATAGTTAATAATTAATTATTAATTATTAACTAGACAGTGCAAAGTTCTTGGAATAACTATTGCTAGTTAAGGCTTTCAGCGATCTAAAGGTTAAAAACTCTTTCTTCAAAGTTGCAACTATTGTAAGCTCTTGCCAGTAATACTTTCAGTCTTCAAAGCCAATAGTTTTTTTGCATAACTTTGTGATCTCTAGTTATTAATTATTAATTATTAATTATTAATTATTAATTATTAATTAGCTAGTTAATATCCTTTAAACAACTTACATTTACCAATTTAAAATCTGGACAAGTTCGTTTAATTAAGCCAGTGAGAACTTTTCCCGGACCAATTTCTATAACTTTTTCTACTTTTTCTTTTTGCATCTCTAAAGATGTTTCACGCCACCGTACACCATTTGTCATTTGCCGCTCCAGACGTTGTTTTATTGTCGCTGCATCTGTAGTAGCAATTGGCTCAAAATTGGAAATCATGGGAATTTTTGCATCAGCAAATTTTACTGATTCTAATATTTGTTTAAATTCTGTAGATGCCGACTCCATTAAGTGAGAATGAAACGCCCCAGAAACATTTAATTTAACTGCACGTTTAACTTTAATTTTGCTGAGTAAAGTTTCGACTGCTTCTGGCGTACCAGATATAACAACTTGAGCTGAATTATTATCATTTGCCAGAACAACATCTGCGGTTTGCCGAAGTTCTTCTTCAAGCTTTTCTCGATTAAATCCCATTAAAGCTGCCATCTGTCCACCTGTGGCATTATTCATAAATTTGGCACGTTTTTCAACTAATTTTAGTCCTGTCTCAAAATCGAATACCCCAGCAATATAGAGAGCAACATATTCTCCTAAACTATGACCTGCAACAATATCTGGTTGAAAAGAATGAGCAAACATTTCATCTGCTAATAAGCTTTCTACTACATATAAACAGGGTTGAGTATAAAGAGTTTGAGATAATTTTTCTTTTTGGGTTTCACAAATTTCCGTAATAGACCAACCTAAAATTTCGTTAGCTTGCTCAAATTTTGCTTTAGCAGCAGGCAAGTCTAATAAATCTATTCCCATACCAATTTTTTGAGAACCTTGCCCTGGAAACACCCATGCTGTTTTTGTCATTTTGATATTAAAATTTTGCCTATGATTTGTGTCTAAAAGTTGTCAGTTATTCAGACCTGAAAGTATATAGTAGTCGAAGGAAAGGTGCTTGAAAGTTAAAAAATTTAAAGGTAAGCATTCAGCCGTCAGCTATCAGCCATCAGCTATTCCTTTTAGTTTACAATAAAAGCTTTATTAATTATCTTACTAGAAAAGTTGGCTCCCTTGTCCTTAAATTCTATATTAATTTAAACACTGTCCTATATGAGAGAGTCTTGTTGCTGTTTGCGCAGCATTCCGCAGGAAAAGCTGACTGCTAATAGCTGAATGCTTACGTTTAAAGCTCAGATAACGTCAGACTTTTCCTCCTATTCCCTATTCCCTACTACCTACTCCCTGTTTAATAAAAAATTCAATCAATTATTGCAGATAAATAATCAATTATTTGGGTACATCTCAATGGGTGAATAAAGCCAAAAATTTATCGCTTTTAGGGAACACCGGAGCTGGGAACACCGGAGCTGGGAATATATAGGAAAAAAGTATTTTTGCTTGCTATGAGATGCACCCAATTATTTCCCCTACTCCCTATTCCCTAATTCGGAGCTGCTTTCTCAAGAGCAGGTTTCCTCGCCATCCCTCAACCGCTTTTTTTTTCCTTAAAATTGGAGGCTTTAAACCAGAATTATTTAATTATTAATTATTAATTATTAATTATTAATTATTAATTATTAATTATTAATTATTAATTATTAATTATTGAAATGCCCCATTCAAAAATTGCTGCTCCCCAAGTTAAACCTGCTCCAAAACCAGAGGCCGCAATAATATCTCCCGGTTTAACTTTACCCTCTCTAACAGCTTCATCTAAAGCTATAGGTATAGAAGCAGCAGAAGTATTGCCATAATTTCTGAGATTACTAATAACTTTTTCTGAGGGAATTTTGAGTCTACTAGCAACAGAATCAAGAATTCTTTGGTTGGCTTGATGTAATAATAACCAGTCAATTTTCTCCGTACTCATATTAGCCTTAAATAATGCCTTTTCTATCACTTCCGGAACTTTTTGCACAGCAAAACGATAGACCTCTTTCCCATTCATAGTGACTGGTTGATAAGTACCTTGACTAACAGTTACTCCCTCAATTATTTGTTTTGCTTGGGGTTGATAAGAAAGATTTAAACAATTATTTTGACTACCATCACTGCGAAGTTCAAACCCAAAGAGTCGGTCCCGTTCTGAACCTTGCAAAATTACAGCACCAGCGCCATCTCCAAATAACACACAAGTGCCTCTATCTCGCCAGTCTACCCATCGGGATAAAACATCTGCCCCAATGAGCAAAACATTCTGGAACACTCCTGTACGGATAAATTGTCCCCCTGTGACTAGACCAAATAAAAATCCAGAACAAGCAGCAGTCAGATCGAAGGCCACTGCTTTCTGGGCACCCAATTCTGCTTGAATTTGACTGGCAGTGCCAAATAAATCATCTGGAGTAGATGTGGCCAAAATTATCAAATCAATATCTGTAGGAGTAATATTAGCTTGGGCGATCGCTGCTAGAGATGCTTTAGTCGCAAGGGTACATAGTGATTCTGTTGTATCTGCCAGTCGTCGATTACGAATCCCTGTACGAGTGCCGATCCATTCGTCAGAGGTCTCTACTATTTGGGATAACTGTTGGTTACTTAGGGAGACTGTTGGCGTAGCTGAACCGCTTCCTGTTATGGCAATACCGATATTTGTCATCTGTCAGTTTTTAAGCTCTTATTGGTTTTATCGTTACCGAATAATTAATAATTAATAATTAATAATTAATAATTAAATAATTCTGGTTTAAAGCCGACTCTTTTAAGGGGAAAAAAGCGGTCGAGGGATGGCGAGGTCTCGGAGCCATATCCAATTGACTAAGAGAAGAAATAATATTTTCTTATATTCAATCCCGTAACGGTTTTAACCAGAGGTAATTCTCAATTATCCATTATCAATTAATGAAGTTTCTACTAACTATTATTCAATGCTATTTACTCTAAATTTTATTGTTTCAAATTTTGCGTTTTTTTGACTCATTTTAATTTGATGATTGATAATTTATACTACCTTTTTTTACTCAATAATTTTGGTAGTTTATCATCACAGTTAATCAACCTAAAATATCTATAAAAATCACTGATTGCTGACTATTGATTTGTGATTTTCTGGTACATAGTTAGAATTAATTCGTTCAATCACTTTATTTTCTACTGCATCTCTTGCCGAACGAATTGCATTAGATATAGCGATAGCTTTAGAAGAACCATGACTAATAATACAAATTCCTCCTACTCCTAATAGTAATCCACCTCCATGTTCTACATGGTCTATTCTTTGCTTCATTCGTTTTAAATTAGGTCGTAATATTGCAGTACCTATTTTCCCACTCAGACCTGGCGTTAATTCTTCTTTCATCATTTGCAGTACAGCATCACCCACTGCCTCAGCAAATTTTAATAACACATTTCCAGCAAAGCCATCACAGACTATCACATCAAAACTGCCAGATAAAACATCCCGACCTTCTGCATTACCGATAAACTTAATTTGATTATTTTCTTGCAGTATTTGATGAGTCCTTACCGCCAAATCATTTCCTTTTGATGGCTCTTCCCCAATATTAAGTAGTCCCACTTTTGGCTCGGTAGTCCCCAGGACATATTCGCTATAAATTGTCCCCATAACTGCAAACTGTTCTAAAAATTTAGGACGGCAGTCTACATTTGCCCCAACATCAAGAATCAACACTGGTTTTTTAGGAACCATAGTTGGCAAAACTGCCCCAATTGCAGGGCGATCGATTCCTGGAAGTCGTCCCAAACGTAGTAAAGCGGAGGCCATGACTGCTCCTGAATGACCTGCAGATACCACAGCATCAGCCTCTTTTTGCTTGACTAACTTCATCGCCACGTTAATTGATGCTTTGGACTTACGTCGAATGGCAGTCAAAGGCTCTTCGTGCATTTCCACAATTTCCTCGGCGGGGACTATTTCTGGCAGAGGTTGATTTGACTTGTGATTAATACAGGCTTTTATTTGCTGAGGGTTGCCAACTAGCAATACTTTTACACCATAAGTTTCTTGTGCTTGTATTGCTCCCTCAACAATTTCTGATGGGGCATAGTCCCCACCCATAGCGTCGATTGCGATTCGTGTAGGTGTTATTACCATTGACCCAAGTTAGAGAAACCTTCAAGATTTTATCAGTTAATTGATATTTATTTACTTTTGAATGAATGACTTTTGAAAAATTACTCTCTCGGACATTAATTCAATTTATTACAGCAAAAAAATATTTTCTATAAACACACAAAATATACAAGATACAGTTTCATTAGTCGATTTACCGAGGTCTTAATTACTGATTTTTTTTGAATTAATAACTATCAATTTATTTGATTAGCTGCCTCTTGCAATTTTTCGACTATTTTTTTATTTTTTTGGCTACGGCTACCATATAACCTAGCACTAAAAACTTTGATTATTTCTAAGATATCTGTACCCAAATCTTCTTCTTCTGTAGATTCAGACAAGTGATTAATAATCACAATTTCTGTGCCAAAAATCTCACAAATTGTAAAGATTAGTTCCGAACCAAATCTTACTAAACGGTCTTTATTTGTTAATACTAAACGCTCTACTTTTTCTGAGCAGATCATTTTTATTAATCTTACTAATCCCCGTTTTCTATAGTTGATTCCTGAACCTAAATCTCGGATAATTTCTACTAGCCAACCCTGATTATTACAGTAGGCTTCTAGTACCATAATTTGTCTATCTAAATCGGCTGTTCGCTCAGAATTGGAAATGCAGGCATAACCAATAGTTTTACGTTCTCCAGCTCTTAGTCCAAGAAGAGTGGTAACATCATATCGGCGATGTCCATTTTTAGTTCTTTCTGATTGGATTTTGCCTTCACGTTCCCATCTTCTTAGAGTACTTTCTGCTACTCCAAGTAGTTCTGCGGCTTTCCCTATAGAAATTTTGCTCATTTTCAGAACTTAGGATATTTAATAAACAAGTTTAGCAAATAATTTAGTAAAATTTTGTAAACCTTTAATCTTTTATTTTATCAGTAATTTAAGTAAAAAATAATACAATGTACGGATGTCAGCAACATTTAGTTAAAAGTAGTCCAGAAGTAATGGCAACTATTGAGTACCTTTGCACAGAAGCCAATAAGCTTACTAACTGCGGGATTTACTATTGTCGTCAAATGCTGTTTAAAGCAGGACGCTTTCTGTCTAAAGCTGAACTAGATTTTGAGTTAAAAAGTAATCCGCATTTTAAGGCAATGCGTTCAGCTTGTGCCCAACAAACACTGCACTCTGTAATTGAGTCCTTCAACTCTTATGCAAAACTTGCCAAAATGTTTACTTTAGGTCAACTGACACAAAAACCAAAACCACCAAAATACCGTAAAAAAGATGGTTTAGCAGTTGTAAGTTATCCAGCGCGTTGGGTGAAGTTGGTGAATAAAATGCTTAAGTTTCCACTGGGTAAGCAAGTTAAAGCGTGGTTTGGTATTGACCATTTCTTGTTACCAATGCCCTTGAACCTAGACTTTAAGCAAGTAAAAGAATTTAGGTTTGTCCCTAGAAATAACTGCTTTTACCTAGAGTTTGTCTATGACCAACTAGAACCTAAAAAAGGCCAGCCAATAGCAGAAAATGTCTTAGGTATAGACCCAGGATTGAATAACTGGTTAACCTGTGTGAGTAATGTGGGAAAAGCTTTTATAGTTGATGGAAAAAAGGTTAAATCTCAAAATCAATGGTATAACAAACAAGTAGCCAAAATCAAAGCAGGTAAGCCTGGTGACTATTGGGATGATAAGTTAGCAGCTATTACTGAAAAGCGTAACCGTCAGATGCGGGATAATGTGAACAAAGCAGCCAGATTTGTTATCAACTGGTGCATTGAGCATCAAATAGGTGTGCGACTCGTTGGTTAGTCAAAAACTGCTGAAAAGCAGGTATATCTAGCCTTCTAGGTCACTACATGAAGTAAAACTTCGACCTGTGAAAACTCTTATATTCTTGAGGGTGAAATTCCCTCCGCCC
>NZ_JAAHHG010000191.1 GCF_010692555.1 Okeania sp. SIO3B5
TTTTTCTGCCATAATCGTCCCAAAATACTAGCTTTTTGAGCATGAAGAGCTGAAACAGGCAGACTTTTTCAAGGCCCCAAAAAGGCACTTGTCTTTATATATCAATGCTTTTAGATTTATTCAGCAACCCCTAATTATTAATTATTAATTATTAACTAGACAGTGCAAAGTTCTTGGAATAACTATTGCTAGCTAAGGCTTTCAGGGATCTCAAGGTTAGAAACTCTACATTCACAACTGTAGGTGCTGTAAGCCTTTTCCAGTAATACTTTCAGTCTTTAAAATAAATCCTTTTTCAGAAGAACTTTGTACTCTCAAGATTATTAATTATTAATTATTAATTATTAATTATTAATTATTAATTATTAATTATTAATTATTGAATACTCCCTAAAACAAACAAATTTTGTACCTCACCAATATGATAATTGCTATAACTGATAACTGAAATGACGGTGGGGTATTAAACCCACCACAGAAAAGATAAATTAATTAATTAATCAATACAAAAAAACCCTAATTAATAAATTCTGCCATACCTAAATAGCGAACTTCTTGGGGAGTCACTTCAAATCTACAGGGCAAAATTTCTACCCCTTTTTTAACAGCTTCTCTCAAGAGTTGACCATAATCAGGATCAGCAATATCTCCAGGGGAAAACTGATAACAATCACCACGATTTATAAAAAATAAACATACAGCTCTTTCGCCTTTTTTAACTACTTCAATTAATTCTCGTAAATGCTTTTGCCCTCTTTCTGTAACCGTGTCTGGAAATAAAGCAATTCGTTTATTTGCCCAAGTCGTATTTTTCACCTCAAGATAAATATTTTGACTCTGACTAATTAACTTAAAATCTACCCGACTTTTTTTGTCTTTCCCATAAACAACTTCTGGTTTAACTTCACTATAATCTCCCAATTCAGGAAATAAATATTCTGCTAAAGCTAACTTAATAACTCGATTAGGCAAAGCCGTATTAATTCCTACCCAAGTTGGTTCATTATCTGTTACTTGAATTAATTCCCAAGTATAAGCCAACTTTCGTTTAGGGTTATTACTATGAGAAACCATCACAGGACTACCAGAAGTACAAACTCCTTTCATCGGACCTGTATTTGCACAGTGAGCAGTAATTATTTCTCCAGATTTTAACTCTATATCTGCCAGAAACCTTTTATAACGCTTAATCAAAATTCCAGACTCAAGAGTTGGATATTTATAAGAGAATTTTGGCGGATTATTCATAAATTATTTGACAATAAATTATATTGACTTTAAATCAATACGGTTAGGATAATACAAAAAAAATTAAAATTATTATTTTTGTTTAAACTCGGAAAATATCAACTATTATTTCCTAATTCAGTAGCACCTAGCTCTCCTTTCTCAACCTTAGTATCTAATTTATAGTTATCAGGAAATAAAACTTTAGCGATCGCTTTAGCAGTTCTTCCTTCTCGCCATAACCAGTGATTATCCTGCCCTTTTTCTCGAATATGAACTATGCCCTCATCTATAAGGGTAGAAATTTCACTAAAATCAGAAAAAGTAGAACCTATTTTTTCCGGCCAACAAACTTGATGTTTAATCATCGGATAATCAGAAGCAATAATATAGCATCCACAAGAAGCTGCATCACTAATTACTCCACTGGTTCGGTAGTAATAGCGGTCTTTATCGTAATGAATTACTAAAATGTCTATTTCCGTTAAAATCTGGATATAGTTTTCTTGTTTAGTAGTGTCATAAAGAGTTACATTAAGTTCATCTAAATATTTTGGTTTTTGACCAAAAGGTGTTCCAATTACCAGTTCACATTGATGCTCTGAAGACTTAATATATTCTTGTAATTTATCAATTACTTGATTGATTGGTTTATCTGGGCGAATCATTCCTACAACACCAATTTTAATTGGAACATTAGAGGGTATTCTTTCTCCTGGTAAAAATTTAGGTTTAGCCTCACTAATAATAGGATGAGGAATTATATATTTAGATTTGTCTGGTAATCTAAATTTTTCAGGCAGCACATCATCATCTACTTCAAAAGAAACAACTTTTAGTTTTTTAAATAGTTTTAAATAAGCTTTTAGATAAAGTAATCCCCAAAATTTAAGTTTGTTAGTCATGGCAAATTGTTGATTACCATGCAGACATATTAAAACTTCTTTTCCTCGTAATGCCATAATGGCAAATAAAGGCATAACAAATAACAAATGTTGATTATAAATCTCGAAAATAAAAATAGTATCTACATCAGAAAACTTTAGAGCATTTAACCCCATGCAAATATGGCGATACTCTCGGCGAATTTGTAAACCTATTGAGTATTTAAGAAATTTAGTAAACTTCTTAATCCAGTTGGGAAGAGGAATTTCTAAAGAAATAAATCCGATTTTTTGAGACTCAATATATTCTTCCAGGAGCAAAAAGTCCTTGAGTCCATCGTGCATTAATTTCATAATTTTATTCGCTAGCTATCTATTAGATAAGTTTTTATATAAGCATTTCACAGTAAATGTGAAATACATTAATTTTATTCAAATTATACTACTGGGAATTTGGGAAATAAAGTCAAATAAAATTACTTCAATTCATATATAGCGTTTCTCAACCTGATGAGGTACACCTATCTTTATTTGTCTTCTATTCTCTGTTTCCTGTTCCCAGTTAAGTGTTCCCTAAAACCAACGATTTTTGTACCTCACGCTTCTGGGGAATTGCTATAATGTTTTTATTTGAGATGTAAATCCAGATTGAGGTTTTTTATAAGACAAAAAGCACGCCGTTTTATTAGCTTATATCCTTGTGTTTGTTACTATTTAATCCTGTTTTTTCTCCTTTACTATTCCCTCCATACCTTTTTCATAGCACTTGGTTTCCACATCCCAGATAAAAACGCTATATACCAATTCCCAAAAAGATTGAGGTACAAATTTTTTTAATTTTAAGGAGTTTTGTCACCCTTGGTATAACTTGATAAATTTTATGGGAATGAGATTATATTAATTCTATCTCCAAACAAATCTCAGATTGTTTTTATCAATCAAAATCTTAGAGAGTTGAGTTTCTCTTGCTAAACTTGAATTTTTCCTGATATTAAATTAAGTCGAAAGTTCGTTCAGTTAGAAAAAATTAGAGAATTGAAGTAAAATTTGCTCGGGAAAGTTCTTTAACACCATCAAGTTTACTGATGACTTGTTCGTGTAAACTTTGTCTTTGATAAATTAATTTATGGACTAATTCTACAAGTTCATTTTGATTGGGAACGAATAGTTTCTTTGGTTCAATAAATAAAGGTTCAAGGTTAAAGTGTTGGTAGAGACCTTCAAATTTTCCCTGATAAGTAATACAAGCAATTGGTGTACCCTGTCCTAGACAAGCAATGCCTAAGTGCATCCTGCCAGTAAGTACACAATCTATATGTTTAACTATTGCTTTAATTTCTCTAGCTAAACAGGGAAAAGGAATTTTGACAAAGGATGAAGCAACTTCATCGGGAAGATTTTCCATGATTTTTTTTGATAAAATATCATCATTAATTCCATTAACAATACGGCTATCGTGAGGCAAGAAAATAAAACTTAATTGCTCATTATCTTTGTGCAATTTTGTGAGAGTATCAGCTAAAACTTGAACCAAATCATTGGCTGTGATTCCCTCTAACATTTTTCAATAGTAAGCCATGAATATTAATTCCCAAAATAATCTTATTTTGACTTTTCTGAATATTAACCCATTCCAATACTTCAGCTAATCTCTCCGACTGTTCAGTAGGTTTTAATAAAAAGGCTAAATCTGCTACTAAATTAACAGGGTGATAAATTGAATCAATTAATCGAGGTAATTAGGGTTTGCTGAAAAAGTCTTATGGGTAAGGGTAGGAGACAGGAGACAGGAGAAATGGGAATTATAGAGGAGGTAGGAGGAAGAATAGTCAAGGGATTATTCTGCGCAACTCTTACCTAAAATGCTAATTTTTTGAATCATTACGACCATTAAGCTTGGACTTTTTTTAACTAAAAAATGCTAAAATTTTGATATGTCAATGCTTTTAGATTTAATCAGCAAACCCTAATTATCCATTATCCATTATCCATTATCAATTATTGAAAGCTTGTTCTATTAATGAAATATCCACCTCTTCATCTGTGAATTGACGGACACTATATCGAGACGTAAAAAATCTCTAAGATCAATTTTTGCCGATGCTTGAATATCAGTTTTTTTGACTATTTTAGTTCCGCCTTCTTTGCCTAATAGATGATTATTTTGGGGGAGGTTATTTTTAATTTTAGAAATAGTCTCATAAGCTGTCTCATTTGTCTCATTATCTAAATCAAGTTCTAAATTAAAGTCATAATATTCTTATAAAGCATTAAGAGTAATCATTACAGTTTCATCAGAACCATATTTATTTTGGTATTCTGGTAAAAAATCACCCAAACGCTTAATAACATCTTTTCCAAATCCCTTCCTAGGCTGTTTCAAAGCCAAGCCTTTTTCTAGTCGGTGATAGTCCATAGTAATTAAGGCTCTTAAATTTGTTTGAGTGCTGATTTTATCGGTGCATCTCAATGCGTGAATAAAGCCAAAAATTTATCGCTTTTAGGCAACAGCTCATCTGGCAACAGGCAACAGGGAATAGGGAATAGGGAATAGGGAATATATGGGAAAAAAAGTATTTTTGCTTGCTATGAGATGCACCCAATTTTATTACTTGCAGATGACCACTTGAAGAAACGTTTAAAATCAGAATAAAAATTGACAAATAATATCCACCCCTTAATATTTTTAATAATCCATAAACCCATGAGACTGCCATTTAAAGACTCATAAACTCTTTTGATAATTTGCCCTTGTTTTTTCATTAATGATAATTGAGTTAAAACCCAAATAGAAAGTACCAAAAAAAACAAATATCCGGTTTTCTATCGCTCAATACCGAATCGTGATTAAACTTATTTAAGCAACATCAATATATTGTACTCGTGTCTGAATCAAAATCACAAAAATCCTCTCGTTCCCTAGCAGGAATAGCTGGCATCGTAGCAGTAGCCACATTAATTAGCAAAATATTTGGCCTAGTACGTCAACAAGCGATCGCCGCCGCCTTCGGAGTAGGTGCTGCAGTGGACGCCTATAACTACGCTTATGTCATACCTGGGTTTTTATTAGTCTTATTAGGAGGCATCAACGGACCTTTTCATAGTGCCATCGTTAGTGTCTTAGCAAAGCGCCATAAGTCCGAAGCTGCTCCACTGGTAGAAACAATAACTACTTTCGTTGGTGGAGTATTGTTCTTCGTCACAGTTGGCCTGATTATTTTTGCCGATCCTTTGATTGACCTAGTGGCGCCGGGGTTAAGTCAAACGTCAAAAGGTCTAGAAATTCGAGCGATCGCCATCCAACAATTCCAGATTATGGCCCCAATGGCTTTACTGGCAGGATTAATTGGTATTGGTTTTGGAGCGCTTAATGCTGCGGATATGTATTGGTTGCCTTCTATTAGCCCCTTATTTTCTAGTGTGGCTTTAATCGGAGGACTTTTTATTTTAGCCTTACAGTTAGGGGAAAAAATTATTCAACCGGAATATGCCATGATAGGAGGTTTAGTTTTAGCCTGGGGTACCCTCATCGGAGCAATATTACAATGGTTAATTCAAGTTCCTTCTTTGTGGCGAAATGGTTTAGGAAAATTACGTTTCAGATTTAATTTTCGACATCCAGGAGTACAGGAAGTTACTAAAGTAATGGTACCTGCTACTTTGTCTTCTGGAATGTTACATATTAATGTTTATACCGATTTATTTTTTGCTTCTTATATTCCTCAAGCTGCTGCTTCGTTGGCTTATTCTGGTTTGTTAGTACAGACTCCTTTGGGGATTATTTCTAATGTTATTTTGGTACCTTTTTTACCGATATTTTCTCGATTGGCGGAACCGGAAAGTTGGAATGAATTAAAATATAGAATTCGCCAAGCTTTGGTATTAACTGGTATTACGATGTTGCCTTTAAGTGCGATTATGGTAACTCTGGCTTTGCCTATTGTGAGGGTGGTTTATGAACGTTATGCTTTTGATTTATCGGCATCAAATTTTGTGGCTTCTGTGTTGATGGCTTATGCGTTGGGAATGTTTGTTTATTTGGGAAGGGATGTTTTGGTTAGGGTTTTTTATGCTTTGGGAGATGGAGAGACTCCTTTTAAGATTAGTGTGATTAATATTTTTCTGAATGTGGTGTTGGATTATTTGTTAGTTAATGCTTTTGGTGCTCCTGGTTTGGTTTTGGCAACGGTGGGAGTAAATTTAATTTCAATGGTAATTTTTCTCTGGTTATTAAATAGGAAACTTGGTGGGTTGCCTTGGGGTGAATGGTTGATGCCTTTTACTGGTTTAATTGCTGGAGCTTTTGCGACTGCTTTGGTTTGTTGGGGCGTGCTTTTAGGTTGTCAGTTGGTGTTGGGAAGTGAGGGATTTTTTGTACAGTTATTGGAACTTGGTTTGGCGAGTTTTTCGGGGTTAGGTATCTTTGGTTTGATAGTAATGAAAATGAATTTGCCAGAAGTAGATATTTTTGTTGGACGAATTAGACAAAAATTGGGAATTTGATTTGAGATCCTCGTAGCTTTTATCTTTTTTTCTCAACTAACAAAGCGATCGTCTGTTCAACTACTACCCTTCAAGAATTTAGAATTTAGAATTTAGAATTTAGAATTACCTCTCCTTTAAAACGGATAGGATTGACTTAAAGGAAATTTTTTCTTTTTATCCCCTTAAAAGGGGAGGCTTTATACCACAATTTTTCGGTAAGTCACAACTCAAAAGCTAAAGGTATTTTTAACTAAGTTTTTCCGACAGAAACTTTAAATAGGTAGTGCTATGTATCGCATTAAGAAAAAGGTTGATATTTTTTATAAGTAGTTTTGATAATTTACCCTTTGCTTGATGCTTCATTCTCTGAAACTACTATTTCCCTATACGCAACAGAAGAAATCTCACAACTCATCTCAGATTTCCGAGTGCTTCATTCTCTGAAACTACTATTTCCCTATACGCAACAGAAGAAATCTCACAACTCATCTCAGATTTCCGAGTGCTTCATTCTCTGAAACTACTATTTCCCTATACGCAACAGAAGAAATCTCACAACTCATCTCAGATTTCCGAGTGCTTCATTCTCTGAAACTACTATTTCCCTATACGCAACAGAAGGAATTTCACCACTCATCTCAGATTTCCGAGTGCTTCATTTTCTGGAGCTACTATTTCTCTATACGCAACAGAAGAAATTTCACCACTCATCTCAGATTTCCGAGTGCTTCATTCTCTGAAACTACTATTTCTCTATACGCAACAGAAGAAATCTCACAACTCATCTCAGATTTCCGAGTGCTTCATTCTCTGAAACTACTATTTCCCTATACGCAACAGAAGGAATTTCACCACTCATCTCAGATTTCCGAGTGCTTCAGAGAATGAAGCTACTATTTCTCTATACGCAATAGAAGGAATTTCACCACTCATCTCAGATTTCCGAGTGCTTCAGAGAATGAAGCTACTATTTCTCTATACGCAATAGAAGGAATTTCACCACTCATCTCAGATTTCCGAGTGCTTCAGAGAATGAAGCTACTATTTCTCTATACGCAATAGAAGGAATTTCACCACTCATCTCAGATTTCCGAGTGCTTCAGAGAATGAAGCTACTATTTCTCTATACGCAACAGTCGGAAATTTCATCACTCATCTCAGATTCTGGAGTGCTTCAGAGAATGAAGCTACTATTTCTCCATACGCAATAGTCGGAAATTCAGAACTCACCTCAGATTCTTGAGTGCTTCAGAGAATGAAAGTACTATTTCTCCATACGCAATAGAAGAAATTCCACCACTCATCTCAGATTTCCGAGTGCTTCATAAAATGAAAGTACTATTTCTCCATACGCAATAGAAGAAATTCCACCACTCATCTCAGATTCCGGAGTGCTTCATTTTCTGAAGCAACTATTTCTCCATACGCAATAGTCGGAAATTCAGAACTCACCTCAGATTCTTGAGTGCTTCATAGAATGAAACTACTATTTCCCTATACGCAATAGAAGAAATTTCATCACTCATCTCAGATTTCTAGTGTGCTTCATAAAATGAATTTACTATTTCCCTATACGCAATAGTCAGGAATTTCACCACTCATCTCATATTCTGAGTGCTTGATAAAATGAAACTACTATTTCCCTATACGCAACAGTTAAAATTTCACCACTCATCTCATAGCCTAAGTGCTTCAGAGAATGAAATTACTATTTCCCTATGCGCAATAGTCGGAAATTTACAATCCCTCGCGGAATTTTTCATTTCCTGAAGCTCAAGTTTTCCTATAGGCAATAGAAGGAAATTCACAACTCACCTCAGATTTCGAGTGCTTCAGAGAATGAAACTACTATTTTCCTATACGCAATAGAAGGAAATTGACGATCGCTCGCGGAATTTTTCATTTCCTGAAGCTCAAGTTTTCCCATAGGTAATAGAAGGAAATTTCACAACTGACCTCAAATTTTGAGTGCTTCAGAGAATGAAATGACTATTTCCCTATACGCAATAGAAGGAAATTGACGATCGCTCGCGGAATTTTTCATTTCCTGAAGCTCAAGTTTTCCCATAGGTAATAGAAGGAAATTTCACAACTGACCTCAAATTTTGAGTGCTTCAGAGAATGAAATGACTATTTCCCTATCCGCAATAGAAGGAAATTTACAATCCCTCGCGGAATTTTTCATTTCCTGAAGCTCAAGTTTTCCCATAGGTAATAGAAGGAAATTTCACAACTAACCTCAGATTTTGAGTGCTTCAGAGAATGAGGATACTATTTTCCTATCCGCAATAGAAGGAAATTCACAACTAACCTCAGATTTTGAGTGCTTCAGAGAATGAGGATACTATTTCCCTATACACAATAGAAGGAAATTGACGATCGCTCGCGGAATTTTTCATTTCCTGAAGCTCAAGTTTTCCCATAGGCAATAGAAGAAATTTCACAACTGACCTCAGATTTCAAGTAGTGCTTCAGAGAATGAAATGACTATTTCCCTATACGCAATAGAAGGAAATTGACAATCCCTCGCAGAATTTTTCATTTCCTGAAGCTCAAGTTTTCCCATAGGCAATAGAAAGAAATTTTACAACTGACCTCAGATTTTTAGTGCTTCAGACAATGAAACTACTATTTCCCTATACGCAATAGAAGGAAATTCACCCCACTCTGGAGTGCTTCATAGAATGAAACTACTATTCCCCTATACGCAATAGTAGAAAAATTGAGAATCAGAAGACAGAAAAACTTAAACTATCCTTTTTCATTCAAGAGCAGCTAAAGAACATACCAAAATACCTTCAACACAATATTTTTCAATGGCCTAGACTAAGTATATATGAGCGCACCTTCTCCATTATGTATAACAATACCATATAATTTATTTTTTGTCAACTAATTTTTATTCATTAACCATTATTAGGAGTAGTGAGTCAAAATTTAATTTACTACCCTATCCACAAAAATCAACGACTATTTCTCCTCTTAAATACCGACTTCTAGAATCTAGGGTTTGTTATGATGTCAATAGTTAAATATCAAATTAAAAGTAGATATGAGTACACAACTTCGTGGATATTTAGAAAATATTAGCTTAGGAATAATCGCTGGTATTTTAACTAATTTTATTACAGCTTTAATAGTTAACTATTTTCAACCAGGTGTAGTAGCAATTAAACAATATAAAACCATTAGTACAGCAATTTTTATATTAATTACTCCAATAATTTTCAACTATTTATTGCAGAAACTGGATATTGATTGGAGTAAAATAGCATTAGTAAGTTTGATATCTATAATGTTATTAGAAAGCATTTTCTTTAGTGCTTTTCCCACTAAAGAAATCAATATTAACCAATATGTAACACTCTATCCAGAATACTCAGAATACTTTGAGGGAGTTGCTTTAAAGAGAACCGATTATAATAAGGTTTGGACACATGATGCCAAAATTGGAGTTTTGAAGAATCAATTGCATATATTACTCCAAGTAGAATGGAAAAAAGAGGAAAAAATGAAAGGTTTAAGAAGAAACTATGGAGGGTATATCTATTATCAAATGGATGTATCTGATAGTTCTCTTAGAGGAAGAACTGAAACGACAACAAAAATAATTAATTATTCTTTTCGGCCAGCTAGAGGAATTTTATCTTACATCATAGGATTCATTGATACAGGATATCTCATCAAAAGAACAAATATAAATGATTTGACCTCTAAAATAGAAGAGATAGTTAAGGAAAATAGAATTTTAGAGAAGATAAGAGAGGGTAGATAGAGATAGAAGTTTAGGTAAACATTCAGCAGTTAACTCTCAGCAATAAGCTATTAATTTATTAATTTATTAATTTTGCAAAAAGAACTAATATAGAATTTTTTACTTTTATAGTGTATCTAGTTAATATGAGATACACTATTTTTTATTTGCTACTCCTTACTCCCCAAATTCAAAAGAGCAGACATATTTCCATCTGCTACTAAGACAAGATAAATATCATTATTTGTCACAACAACCTTTTCAACTTCAATCGTTTTAACTTCAATATTTGCATCAATTTCAGGAGGCAACTTTATCTGCTGAATATATTTATTAGCTTCATCTTTAGCTCGAATTAATTCTTGGTCTAAAGGAAAAGAAAGACGTTCTTCAATTTGCTGAAGCAAAATAGGTTTCAAAAGCGAATCTGCTGATGATAATAAAGCATTTTTTGTATCAACATCATAATCTAGTTCAACCACTTTCAGATTATTAGACTCTTGATCATAAAAAATATTACCCCAAAGATATAATATTCCTTTTGCTCCCTGAATAAAATTGCCTTTATCAGCCTTAAAATCAACCTTAACAAGAATTTTTTCACCTAATGCAGATAAATTAATTTCATTAACAATGAATTTCAGATTTTCATCAACAGACAAAGACTTACCTCTAACTTTAGATTGAAGAGTCTTATTCAATTCATCAAGGGAAACTTGCACAGGCAAATTTATTAAAAACTTATCTATTATCTGCTCTTGAATAGTAAGATTAGGCAACTGTTTAAAATTAATAACAGGAGCTTCTTTACATATACAAGTATCGACAAACATCTCAATAGCAATTCCAGACTGAACATTTTCACCATCACTCAAATCAAACTCCTTAAAACTAACATTCTGTGGTTCAGTTTTAATCCAAATTGAAGGGTCTTTATTTATTTGTTCTGACAAATGCAAATTATTCCATTGTTTTGTGACTTCTGCCTTTAGGTTTAAATTTTTAACAAGTTCAGCAATTAATTTAGGCTTCTCTTTATTGATAGCCTTATCCACCTGTTTTTTCAGAAGACTACGAATACTAATAGTGCCAACATTTTTTATTGGTACATCTGCTTTAGTTAAATTAGTCGATACATTTAGATTCGGTTGAATATTCCATTCATTATCTATTCCTAAAGAAAGATCGCCAAAAATTGTACCTACAATATTTGTCCGCGCACTAACTGGAATCTTAGTAAAACGTAAATTAATTTTTCCCTTTATTCTTGCAGTTCCTGATATTGGTACTGAAAAAGTTATCAGATTATTTTTAGTACCAATACTCAAATATTTGCGATTAATTTCGTAAGTAAGATTATCATTAGAGAGCAAATCCGTAGGGTCAGATTCTGTACCCACAAATGTCTGAGGAATATTCAGATTTAGTGCTTTCTCAATATTAGCCAAAGGAATTTTTACAGGTAGATTTAATATACTTTCACTACGTTCAGGTTGTAATGTATTAGCTGATATTAACTCCGGCAATTTAGGTTGAATATCTATTCCTTTAAAAGCTGCTCTCGAAGAAAAAATAATCATAATTAGCACTAATATTATTAAAATAGAAAATTTTATTATTCGTGGAATAGTAAATTTTTTCATTGATTTTATTGGCATAATTTTTGACTATTGAAACTCTTCTTTTATTGAGTAGGGGTAGTAGAGACATGGGGGAACTTAGAAGGATAGTTTTTTTGCAATTTACCGAATTATTAATTATTAATTATTAATTATTAATTATTAAACAATTCAGGTTTAAAGCCTCCCCTTTTAAGGGAAAAAAAGAAATAATATTTCCTTATTTTCAATCAAGAACGGTTTTAACCAGAGGTAATTATCAATTATCAATTATCCATTATCAATTAATGAATAGCAAGCTAACTGAATCCTGTTTAGTAAGTATTCAGCAAGCTTCCTGTCAGCTAGACTCCTGGGTCGTAACTGCGGACTTCAGCAATAATACTCTCTTCTTAAGGGCAGTATTTAAATTAATATAGACGTAAGTATTCAGTCAGTCAGCTATCAACTTTATTACCTTTAGTAGACAATTTAAGTTGGCTGTTCTTGTGATTCAATTCTTTGTTTAAAAATGTCGTAGAAGTTAAGTAAATGTTTGCTTAATTCATTAAAAAGCTGATAGCTGACTCCTGATTACATATAGACTTTAAGGGCAAGGGGGGTAACTTTTGTAGTAAGACAATTAATAAAGCTTTTATCCTAAACTAAAAGCAATAGCTGTGAGTTATTAGTTTATGATCGGCTCAAAAGAGGAATTAGTCTCCAAGGATAATTAAAACTTATAAAAAAAATGTCTTCAGCTAACCTTAGTAATTTCTTGAATATGTTCAAAAGCTGAATGCTGAATGCTAATAGCTGAATGCTTACTTATAAACTTATTTTATCGGAAATAAAAATTAGTCTATAAAAAGAATTAAAAGTTATGTTTGCACAGTATTCCGCAGGAAAGAAAAATTCTTATCTCAACTTAGTAAATTATTATTACATTCAAAACCTATCTGCGTGGAATGACCAAGTAAAAGCGGAATACTTTATACTTACGATGAAAATTTGACAAAATAGAACGTTTCTGAATAAAATATCTTACCTAAATAACACGGGAGCATGAAAGCCATCGTCTTTTAAGCGATGGATGAAAGTCGAGGAGTCGGATTTTAATCCGATGTATTTTATTTTACCAAAAAACCAGGTGGAAGGCCGCCGTGTTTGAATCGGGGGGATGAAAACAAAGGAGTAGTCTGGACTAGACAACTAAAGTTTTCCTCTGTTACTATGAGCAACAATAAGTTATCCAACGCCCGTTTCAAATGTACTCTTGTCAGCAAGTTCTAGTAGGCAAAAATCCCGAATTAATTGCTATCTTAACATTCTTATGTGAAGAGTCTCACAAGCTCACTAACATGGGAATATATTATGCTAGGCAACTATATTTTAAGTCTCACAAAACTCTCGGCAAGTTTGACTTGGAAAAAGTCTACAAAAAGAACAATCACTATAAAGTTTTATATTCACAAGCAGCACAACAAATATTGAGAACTGTAGCTGAATCATTTCGCTCTTATTATGGTCTAATAAAAGCCTACAATGAAGGAAAAATCTCAGACAGACCAAGGATTCCTAACTATAGAAAAAAAGGGGGAATGGCTACAGTTAGTTATCCTTCTCAAGCATTAAAACTCAAAGGTAATCAAATTAGAGTACCATTAGGCAATACTTGTAAACGCTGGTTTGGAGTAGATAGCTTTTTAATTCCAATGCCTAGTAATCTCGCATTTTCTACTCTCAAAGAACTGAGAATATTACCGAGAAACAGATGTTTTACCCAAGAATTTGTCTATAAAAAAGAAGTAATAGTTAAACCTCAATTAAATCAAGAAAATGTATTAGGAATAGATCATGGTGTAAATAATTGGTTGAGTTGTGTATCCAATGTAGGAACAAGCTTAATTGTAGATGGGAAACACCCACCCCTTTGGTTCCCCTCCCGGGAGGGGATAGGGGTGGGTTGGTACAACAAACAAGTATCAACTATTAAAGAAAATAAACCTTTGGGATTTTGGTCAAATAGGCTAGCTTCTATTACTGAAAAACGTAACCGCCAAATCCGATTTGGGTATTAATAAAGCAGCCAAAATAGTAATTAATCATTGCTTAAAAAATTCTATTGGTACAATTGTATTTGGTTGGAATAAAGGTCAGAAAAATGAAATAAAATTAGGAAAAAAAAGTAATTCAGAATTTGTACCAATTCCCACAGCTAGACTCAAAGAAAGAATAGCTCAATTATCTTCTGAGTATGGGATTATATTTATAGAAACTGAGGAAAGCTATACAAGTATGGCTTCATTTTTAGATGGTGACAATCTACCTAATTATGGTGAAAAACCCAATGATTGGAAACCATCACCGAAAAGAATCAAGCGTGGTTTGTATAGAACAGGTAATAATTGGTGTGAAGACTGCAGACTGTAATGGGGCTGCAAATATAATCACAAAAGTAAGCCGCAAAGCAGTAGGGGCGATTCGCGAATCGCCCCTACTTAAGCCAACTGTGTAGGGGCACCGCGGAAATTGTCCCCAGAGAATGTATTTCAGCTAAGAATAGACGGAGCAACACGGATTTATCGGTGTTGCGTAGTATCTGCTTAGAATCCCCTCGGCAATAGCTGCGGGGAGTAGTCAATTCCTTGTTCAATATTGGCAAAGAATCAAAAGTTTTCTGAGTGGAAAAACTCAGAAAGTTAACTCATCTAAAGTAAATAGAAGAAACTATCTAAAATCATGTCAAAAGAAATATTCGATTTTGTCATTCCCCTTTATAAAATACGTTGGAATACCCAAGCTGTTTTAGAAGGAATTACTCATCACTACAAACCTCGGGCTATTCATATAATAGCCCCAGAAAATGAAGCTATATCCCTAGAGCAAAAGGTAAAGGGATGGCAAGTTACTCCAGTCTATAACCATAAAGAAGAATTATTTTTTCAAAAGAGTAGTCTGACAAAAGAAGCAATTTGCTCAGAGCTTGACTTAGGTAAATCACTATATAATCCTGGTTGGTTCTATCAACAATTATTAAAACTTGGTGCTAATGAAGGTATTGAAAATTTGAGTGAATGGTTTGTTGTCTGGGATAGTGACCTACTTCCAGTCAATACTTGGCCACTCATCAGTAGCGATCGCCAAACTACAGGACACACATTTGCACTTCTTCAAGATAATAGATATGGTAATCCTCATATTGTATCGAAGTGGGCTGAATGGATTACTTCGGTATTGGGGGTGGAACCACTGACAGATAAAGACGCTACTTTTGTTCCACATCATATGTGGTTTAAGCAGGAGCATCTGGAATCTTTTAAACAGCAAATTAAAAACTATTTTCAATCTGAGGATAATTGGTTGCTGTTAATGATGCGCTCTGCTAATAAGTTTGAAACTTTTAGTGAATACTGGTCTTACACTTCATGGGTAGCTGCGAAAGCTCCTGGAGATCTGGCCTTTCATCCATACAAAAACTACGGAGCTACGACTGAGAGATTCTTTGATGATGGCACTGGTTTATTTTCTACTGCACTTAGGAGTTATAACTCAAGGATATTTTCTGATGAAATTAATAGTTACCAATCTATAGTATCTAGTCAGATTTTCTTTTCTCCTTCATATCAGGAAGTAGAATCATTTATTGCAGAGAAATACGAATCAGATCATCTTCCTTCATCTTTATCTTTTGAAAGTAGTCCGCGACATCTCAAGAAGGATCGAAAAAACACTCATATTGAAGAGCAACGTTCTCCTTGGAACCCCCGCAAGTTTGAATCTGATTTATATTTAAATCTGGGATGCGGAGCAAGACATCTAGATGGTTACATTAATGTAGATAAGTTTGGCAGTCCTGATATTAGCTTAGATTTAGAAACATTCCCTTGGCCGTGGGATGATAATAGCGTGGCAGAAATTGAAATGAGTCATGTCTTGGAGCATTTAGGACAACAAACAGAAATCTACCTCAAAATTATTCAGGAAATATATAGAATATGTAAGCTAGGGGCTAAGGTGCATATTAAAGTACCTCATCATCGCCACGATAATCTTTTGCACGATCCTACTCATGTACGCCCAATAACACCCTATGGTTTAAGTATGTTTTCTCAAAAACTGAACCAGGAGCGACAGGCTAAAGGATATCCTACTACACCACTAGGTATGTATTTAGGTGTGAATTTTGAGTTGGCAGAGGTTCGTTATCTTCCTAGTAAATTTTGGTATGAACGCGAGAGCGATCGGGTTAATGATACAGAGTATCTCCTGGAACAGAGTGCTATATACAGTAATCTTATCCAAGAGGTGGATATGATATTAGTGGCAATAAAGTGAAATGGATTCTGCTCCTATGTTACTGCTGTTACTTATAGCCACTTTTAACATTTTGTGAGCCTTCGGAAATTAAGGGTGGAGGGGAGGTTGCTTGTTTGCTACATACCTCAACCGCCTTTTTTTGGTGGCGTTCAGAATGATTAGTGTCTGGATGGAAGTATCTTAACTCAAACGTTATAGTTTTATTTATAGCCACCTTTAACATTTTGTGAGCTTCCGGAAATTAAGGGTGGAGGGCTAGTAACTGTTGCTAATAATCTGGTATAATCTATTATAATCTCTAATTATCTGTTTTATGCTACTTGGATTTAAAACTGAACTACATCCGAATAATCAGCAAAAAACTTTACTAGCTAAACACGCTGGTGTTGCTAGACACGCCTGGAATTGGGGATTATGGCTAACTACAAACATCCTTAATCACAATTCCAATAATCCTGAGAGTAAACTTAAATTTCCTACTGCTATTGATTTGCATAAGCTGTTGGTAGCAATGGTAAAACCTAATAACTGTTGGTACTATGAAGTGTCTAAATGTGCCCCCCAATATGCTTTAAGGTACTTATCATTAGCTTGGAAACGTTGTTTTTCTAAAATATCTGCAATGCCTAAATTCAAGAAAAAAGGTAGAGATGATAGTTTTACTTTAGACGGTTCAATATCAGTAGGTTTTAGTCATATTAAGTTGCCAAGAATTGGATGGATTAAAACTTATGAACTTTTACCAAATAATGTCACTCCTAAATCTGTAACTATTAGCAAAAAAGCTGATAGATGGTTTGTTAGTTTCAAAGTAGAAACCATACCTCAAAATACGGAGAAATCAGTAGATGTAGTTGGTGTTGATTTAGGTATAAAATCTCTAGCTACACTCTCAACTGGTGAGGTTTTTGTTGGTGTTAAATCTTATAGAAAGTTAGAAGCTAAACTGTCTCGGTTGCAATACCTGAACCGACATAAAACTAAGTTTTCTCGCAACTGGAAAAAAGCACAACTGAAGATAGCCAAACTACATAGCAAAATAGCCAACATGAGAAAAGATACATTGCACAAGCTA
>NZ_JAAHHG010000192.1 GCF_010692555.1 Okeania sp. SIO3B5
TTAGGGCTTGCTGAATAAAATTGTAATCAATACCTGTAAAGGCTTCCAGGGTTAAATATTACTGAGGGGGTGCAAGGTTTTTGGCTGTTGTAGCCTCAAAATGCTAATACTTTTCCCCTGAAATGCCGAAAATTTGGCCGTAGCAGATAGTCTAAACTGTTCCCAGTTAAGTGTTCCCTGTTCCCTATCATCACCATCAGACTTTTTCAGCAAACCCTACTTAAAAAGGCTAAAACCTTTATCTGTAAAAACTTTGAGATTTAATCAGCAAGCCCTATATACAGCGTTTTTGCGTAAGTCCTGATATAGATAATCATAGGTTATACTGGATAATACCATTTTGAAAAAAGAATGTTACGAATAATAAGCATCATAAAAACACTTTCAGATAAAGTATGTTTGACGAAAAAGGGAATTTGCAATATCAAAAATGGTATTAAATCTATCCATTCTGCATTCTAAGCTCTAAATTCTGTTTGCGGAGCATGACCTAGGAAATTATAATAAGTACCCTAACTATTTGTAGCAAACATTTATCAAATTGGTATAATCTATGATTATGTCAAGCTGTTAATTACCCTAAAAACTAATAATGATTTCAAATAAAGGACAAATATTAGCCGTTGATGATCTCCCCGCCAATTTGAAAGTGATTAGCGAAACATTATGCAATGCGGGATATGCTGTTTCTACCGCCAGAGATGGAGAAATGGCACTCAAAAGCCTGCAACATTATCAGCCAGATTTAATTTTACTGGATATTTTAATGCCCGGTATTGATGGGTTTGAAACTTGTCGCCGTCTCAAAGCAGACCGGAATACTAGCCATATTCCAGTTATTTTTCTCACGGCACTTTCAGATACTGTTAATAAGGTTAAAGGTTTAGAACTCGGAGGAGTGGATTATATTACTAAACCTTTCGATCAAGCTGAACTTTTAGCACGAATTAAAGTTCACATTAACCTCAAAAAAGCACAAGTGCAATTAATCCAAGAATCAAAACTATCTATGTTAGGAGAATTAGTTACTCGGATTGCTCATGAGATTAATAATCCAATAACTTTTATCTATACAAATATCAATCATGCTGCACAATATCATGAAGAACTTATCCATCTCTTAGAATTATACGAGGCTCAATTTCCAACTCCTTCTCAGGAGATCAAAGATTGGCGAGAAGAAATAGATTTATCCTTTCTCAAACAAGATTATTTCCAATTGCTCGAATCAATGAAGTTAGGAACAGAACGCATCAAAAGCATTGTAGTGTCTTTGCGTTCTTTTGCCAAGTTAGATGAAGCCGAATGGAAATTATTCGATCTGCATGAGGGTTTGACAAATACTGTGATGTTATTATCTTATCACTTACAAAGGAACTATAATAGAAAAGCAGTAAAAGTCGTGAAAAATTACGAAGAATTGCCGTTAGTTTATTGTAACCCTGCTCAATTGAATCAAGTTTTTATGAACTTACTAATGAATGCAATTGAGGCGATCGATGAAAAATACTCAAATCACGAACCAGAAGGAGAGGCAATGCTTGAATACCCACAAATAGTTATTTCTACTGCCTTTGAAGTCGTCGATCGCGAAAACTTAGTTTGCATTCATATTTCAGATAATGGCATTGGCATATCGGAGACTATACAACCACAAATATTCGATCAATTTTTTACGACGAAATCAACTGGAAAAGGAGCGGGTTTGGGCTTGGCGATCGCTAAACAAATCATTACAGAAAAACATGAGGGGACAATTACCTATACATCAGAATTAGGTAAAGGTACGAAATTTATGATCGCCATTCCCATAGATAGAAAAAATCAACTTGGCTATTGAGTTTGGGGAGTGAGGGAGTTTAGGGAGATGGGGAGATCTAGAAAGATTTGGCAATGGCGCTCGTGAAATGAACATTTTTTGTATCCCGAATTCAGCGGATTCGATATAAAATCAATGACAACTGATAACTGATAACTGAAATAACTTGCCTAGTGCAGGATGGCAGAAATAATTAACCAGTTTAAAAAAAACTAAAAGTTTTACCAATCAATACTTTTGAGTTTTGACTTACGCGTAGTGGCATTAGTGATTCATAACACAGCCTCAGAATTACATAGAGAGGTATTATATACTTATATATAATTACCATAATTACTAACTAGGGTTTGCTGATTAAATCTCAAACTCTTTACAGATAAATGTTTTAGCCTTTTTAGGTACTAATAAAATGCTAGTTTTTAGGTGGTAATGGTTCAAAAATCTAGGATTTTCAGCAAGTAAAAAGAGTGCCATAGTAGAAATTGCTGATAATGGTCCAGGAATAAGCGAAAAAGTGCACTCCAGGGTGTTCTACCAGGGATTTACAACTAAAGGAGTAGGCAAAGGAACAGAATTAGGAATGGCAATATCCCAGCAAATTATATCATATCCGGTTGAATAATTAGACTTTGGTGGTCCGAAGGCAGCTATGCTGGAGGCAGGAGGCAGAAGGTTTTCTCAAGAGTGTCACCTTGATTTTATACACGCTCCGATGCTACCGGACACGATATTATTCAAGAAAAACATGGGGGTGCAATTGATTGTATCTCAGCATTGGGCCAAGGTACAAAATTCATTATTACTTTACATTTAAATTAAAGCTAAGAAGTAAGCATTACCTGCGGACTGCTGCGTTAACAGCAACAAGATTTTCTCCTTAAGGACAGTGTTTAGATTAAAATAGATTTTAAGGGCAAGGGAAGCAACTTTTGTAGTAAGACAATTAATCAAGCTTTTATCCTAAACTAAAAGCAATAGCTGAAGTCCGCAGTTCCTCCGGAGGAGGCTAGCTGAAGTCCGCAGTTCCTCCGGTAGGAGGCTGGTTGACTGCTGAATGCTTACGATCAGAATTGTTCTGGTAAAGCTACAACATATACTATTTTTTCAGTGTTTTTTTCTCTTTATTCCTTCTTTATATAGGGCTTGCTGATTAAATATCAAAGCATTGACATATAAAGACTTTAGCCTTTTAGGGGCCTTTAAAAAGTGCCTAGTTTTCAGCTCTTAATACTGAAAAAGTTAGTATTCT
Organism: Okeania sp. SIO3B5; assembly: GCF_010692555.1. Classification (GTDB taxonomy): domain Bacteria; phylum Cyanobacteriota; class Cyanobacteriia; order Cyanobacteriales; family Microcoleaceae; genus Okeania. The sequence goes on from NZ_JAAHHG010000192.1 coordinate 3,069, forward strand.
AGGCGCATAGTTGGGCAGAAAAATTATTCTTACAAAACTTAGCTCCTACTTCCTCTAAGTACCCATTTCTCCTGTCTCCTGTCTCCCCCTCCTGGGAGGGGTTAGGGGTGGGTTGTCTCCTACCCTCACCCATAAGACTTTTTCAGCAAACCTTAATTAAAATAGTGAGATAATTCACAAGTCATTCAAATTTTACCTTTAAAATTGGAATTAGAGAAAACTATCAAAAAGTGTTGGGCATAACTGGCCATGAACTTAACTATTACACCCTTAAGTGATTACGAAATCAGTGACTTAATACATGAGAGCGAGCGCACTGTTGTCTATCGCGCAGTGGCTAAAGCAGATGCTCAACCAGTGGTGATTAAACTGATGCACAATCAGTTTCCTTCCTTTCATGAATTAGTCCAGTTTCGCAACCAATACACCATTGCTAGCAATCTGTCTGTTGAAGGTATTGTTAAACCATTAGCTCTCTCTAGTTATCAGAATGGCTATGCCTTAATTATGCCAGATTTTGGCGGCATTTCTTTGGGTGAATATTATCAAAATTTGTCACCTCATACAAAAGAAATATCCCAATTTTTAGATATAGCCATTGAGATAGCACAAATTGTCTATCAATTACATCAAAACCGAATTATTCATAAAGATATTAAACCTGCAAATATACTAATTAATCCCGAAACTCAACAAATAAAAATCATTGACTTTAGTATTTCTACTCTGTTGCCAAAGGAAACTCAAACGATTCAAACACTCAATGTATTAGAAGGAACTTTAGCTTATATTTCCCCAGAGCAAACAGGCAGGATGAATCGAGGCATAGATTATCGCAGTGACTTTTATTCGCTGGGGGTGACATTTTTTGAGATGTTAAATGGAAGATTACCATTTGAGACAACTGATCCCATGGAATTAGTACATTGTCATTTGGCGAAAATGCCGAAATTAGGGAGTAGGCAGCAGGGAGTAGGGAGTAGGGAAGAGGGGACAGGGAATAGTGAAGAAAGGAACCGGGTTTGTGAAACACAAATACCTCAAATGCTAATCGAGATTATAATGAAGTTGATGGCGAAAAATGCCGAAGATCGGTATCAGAGTGCTTTGGGTTTAAAATATGATTTGGAAAAATGCCGACAGGAATGGAACCAGAAGGGAAAAATAGAGAATTTTGAGTTGGGAGAACGGGATATTAGCGATCGCTTCCTCATCCCGGAAAAACTCTATGGACGAGAAGCAGAAGTACAAACTTTACTGGATGCTTTCGAGCGGGTAGCTCATCCTCCCCAAACCCCCCATCAAAGCAAAAGCGCAGCATCCTCTGGCTTCCCCCTTACAAAGGGGGACGGGAGGGGGATATCTTCGGGAGGTAAAGCAGAAATGATGCTAGTGGCTGGATTTTCTGGGATTGGTAAAACTGTTGTTGTCAATGAAGTGCATAAACCCATTGTCCGGCAGCGCGGGTATTTCATTAAAGGTAAATTTGACCAGTTTAATCGGAATATTCCTTTCTCTGCTTTTGTGCAAGGGTTTCGAGACTTGATGGAGCAACTGTTGAGTGAGAGCGATGCTCAACTGGAGGAGTGGAAAAACAAAATACTTGATGCTGTAGGGGAGAATGGGCAAGTTATTATTGAGGTGATTCCGGAGTTAGAAAAAATTATTGGCAAGCAACCATCCGTTCCGGAATTATCAGGAAGTGCTGCCCAAAATCGGTTTAATATGTTGTTTCAAAAATTTATTCAGGTATTTGCAACCCAAAACCATCCCCTAGTAATATTCATTGATGACTTGCAGTGGGCAGATTTAGCATCGCTGAAATTGATGCAACTATTGATGAGTCCTGGGGATACTGGTTATTTGCTCTTGTTGGGAGCTTATCGGGATAATGAAGTGTTTCCCGCCCATCCGTTGATGCTGACACTGGATGAAATTGTTAAGTCGGGAGCTACTCTCAACACCATAACTCTTGCTCCTTTAAGCAAAGCCGATCTCAATAATTTAGTAGCAGATACTCTCAGTTGTAATTTAGAAATGGCCTTGCCTTTAAGTGAATTAGTCTATAGAAAGACTAAGGGAAATCCGTTTTTTGCTACTCAGTTTCTGAAGGGATTATACAAAGATGGGTGGATTAGTTTTAATTTTGATGTAGGTTATTGGCAGTGCAATATGACAGAGGTGCGTTCTTTGGCACTGACAGATGATGTAGTAGAGTTCATGGCGACAAGGTTGCACAAGTTACCAGAGGCAGCTCGGGAAATATTGAAGTTAGCTGCTTGTATCGGAAATCAGTTTGATTTGTCAACCTTGGCAGTGGTGAGCGAACTGTCTGAGCTAGAGGTGGCAAATAGTTTGTGGGGGGCATTGCAAGAGGGATTGGTGTTGCCCTTGAGCCAGATTTATAAATTTTTTCAAGGAGTTACTCAGGAAGAAAAAGCATCTGTTGAGGATATTTCAGTAGGCTATAAATTTTTACACGATCGCGTTCAACAAGCTGCTTATTTACTGATTCCCGAAGACCGCAAACGAGAAACACATTTCCAAATCGGACAATTATTATTGAATAATATCCCTGAAGAACAACGAGAAGACAAAATTTTTGATATTGTCAACCAGTTAAATTATGGAGTCGAGTTAATTAGCGATCGAAAAGTGGCAGATGAATTAGCAAATTTGAACCTAATAGCAGGGCGCAAAGCTAAAGCAGCAACAGCTTACGAAGCAGCCGTTAGCTATTTAACTCTGGGGAAAAATTTAGTTGGAAAAGAAGGTTGGAGCAATAACTACGATTTAACCTTAGCAGTTTATGTCGAATTAGCCGCAGCAGAATATCTCAATCTCAACTTTGAGCGCTCCGAAAATTTGTGTGATCTAGTGATGGAAAAAGCTGAAAATGTAATTGAACAAGTGCCTGTTTATGAAACTAAAATGTTGTCTTATATCGCCCAAAATAGGATGCTGGAAGCGATAGAGACAGCACTGGAGATTTTGCAAATTCTCGGAGTTTCGATACCAGAAAACCCAGGTAAATTTCAGAATTTCATCCAACAGTTGCGGACAAAAATCAATCTCCAAGGGAAGACAATAGAAGATCTCGCTTCGCTGCCAGAAATGACCGATCCATACAAGCTCGCTGCTTTGCGAATTTTAATTGCTGTAACTGCTCCAGCTTACATTACTAAACCGACACTTTTGCCAATTATTTCCTACACGATGGTCAATCTCTGTGTCAAATATGGTAACTCTTATTGGGCAGCTTATGCATATAGTTTTTTCACAGTTATTCTGTGTGGAGAAATGGTAGATTTTGAGGGAGCTTATGATTTTGGTCAACTGGCTTTAAAAGTTGTAGAAAGATTTAATGCCAAAGAACTAAAAGCCAAAGTTTACCAGCAAATCAACTCTTTTTCCAGACATTGGAAAGAACACCAACGAGATATCATAGAAGGTCTGATCGAAGGTATTTGTAGCGGTTTAGAAACAGGAGATTTGGAATATGCAGGTTATTGTAGTATTCACTGTAGTGTCACCTCTATTTTTGTTGGAGAACCACTAGAACAAGTGGAGGAAAAGCATACTGAATATGTTGAATTAATGACTAAATTCAAACAGAACTTTTCTCGGAACTACATCAAGATTTGGTGGCAATTTGGTTCAAATTTAAGAGGGTTAGCTCTTGATAAAATGTGCTTGCATGGCGATCGCTTTAACCAAAACCGTGATTTGCCAAAACTATTAGCAACGAATAACGAAATGTCTATCTTTTCTTTTTACCTGAGTCAAATTATGCTCTTGTATTTGTTTGGCAACTACGATGATGCCATCAGTAATGTTAATGCAGCTCAAAAATACGAAATTGGCTGTCCCGGACAAATTCAGGTTCCTGTATACACTTTTTACTCTTCTTTAGTATTCTTAGCATTATTTCCTCATGTTTCTCCAGGAGAGCAAAAAAAGTATCTTGCTAGAGTTGAATGTAATCAGAAAAAGATCGAGAATTGGGCAAATATTGGACCAATGAACTATCAACATAAATACGATTTAGTAGAAGCAGAAAAAGCACGAGTGTTAGGAGAAAAATGGCAGGCGAGCGAACTATATGACAAAGCTATTTCTGGAGCCAAAGAAAACGAATACATCCAAGAAGAAGCCATCGCCAACGAACTTGCAGCTAAATTTTATCTGGAATTGGGAAAAGAAAAAGTAGCTGCTGGATATATGCAAGAGGCTTACTACTGCTACGCTCGTTGGGGAGCAAAAGCCAAGGTAGAAGATTTAGAAAAACGCTATCCTCTCCTCCTCATACCCATTCTCGAAAGGCAGTTCCCTAACTCCCTCTCCAGTTATACTTTTGCTACTTTAACTGAAGGCACAATTTCCAAAACAACTACAGGTACAGGAGAAATATTAGACTTAGCTACCCTAATGAAAGCATCCCGCACCCTCTCAGAAGATATCTCCTTAGACGGAGCAATAGCTAATTTAATGCAAGTAGTCAGAGAAAGTGCTGGTGCTGAAACCGTGGCTTTGATGCTGTTTACTGAACAAGAATTAATACTGACAGCTCTGGTTACTGGCGAAGAAGTTTCCACCCTGACCCCTCTGACTGTGCCAACCACTCATGCAGTACCTTTGAGTGTTGTCAACCAAGTCAAGCGCAGCCAAAACCCTTTAGTTATTGATAACGCTAGTCACAACAATACTTATGCTGGCGATGCTTATATCCAAAAATATCAACCTCAATCAATTTTCTGTCTCCCCTTAATAGCTCGCGGTCAACTCATCGGCATTCTCTACCTAGAAAATAATCAATGCACGAGAGCATTTACCAGCGAACGGGTGGAAGTGCTAAATTTGCTTTGTTCTCAGGCAGCAATTTCCCTGGAAAATGCCCAATTGTACCAACAAGCACAACAAGCACTGGCCGACTTGCAACAAGCACAGTTACAACTGGTACAAACAGAAAAAATGGCAACATTAGGAAATTTGATGGCGGGAGTTGCTCACGAAATTAATAACCCTCTGGGTTTTATGGGTGGCAATATCAATATTATCCAAGAGTATCTTGCCGATCTGTTTACCATTATTAAGAGGTATCAGGAAGAATTACCGCACCCTAGTGCCGAGCTGACTGATGAAATGGAGGAGATGGAACTTGATTTTCTGATGGAAGATTTACCTAAAACAATTGCATCTATGGAAACAGGAATTAAGCGCATTGGTGAAATTAGCATCTCCTTGCGTACCTTTTCTCGCAAGGATACCGAGACTAAAAGCGAATTTAATTTGCATAATGGTCTTGATAGCACTCTCTTAATCTTGAAATATCGTCTCAAAGCTAACGAACATCGTCCGGGGATTGAAGTAATTAAAGATTATGGAGATTTACCGAATATCCAGTGTTATCCAGGGCAATTAAATCAAGTATTTATGAATATTATTGCTAATGGAATAGACGCATTAGATGAAGACATTGAAAGCAATAATAATTGCATTACTATTAGTACAAAATTAAGTATCGAAAAAAACATGGCGGTAGTAGAAATTAGGGATAATGGTCCAGGAATGAGTGAAAAAGTTCGCTCCAGAATATTCGAGCAAGGATTTACAACTAAAGGAGTGGGCAAAGGAACAGGGTTAGGAATGGCGATCGCCTATCAAATTGTGGTGGAAAAACACGGCGGTATGATTACCTGCGATTCGACAGTGGGACAAGGCACAACCTTTACGATCGCTCTCCCGATGTTTTAATTAGGGTTTGTGGTAGGGGTAGAATCCAGAATACAGAATCGGTGAAGTCAGGAGGAATGGGAATTATAGAAGAAGTAGTCAGAAGAATTGTAAAAGTGATTTTCTACCCCTCGAAATGCCGAAAATCTTAGATTTTTGAACCATATATTCACTTCTAGATTTAGACAAAAAGTGGCGTTGTCTACTCTCCTACACCCTATTTCCCAATACCTAATATCATGTTCGGTTGAATACTTATAATATCTGTGGATCGAAGGCAGGAGGCAGAGGGCAGAAGGCAGAAGGGAGAGAGCAAGGTTAAAAGGCAGAAGGTTTTTTATAACTGATTATCCGAACATGATATAAATGTTTAAAGATTATCTAGTAGTTGATACTGAAGGAAATCCCCTGCTCAAGGAGATTGCTGTAATCAATTCTTTAGGAAATTTGATATTTGAGGCAATAGTTACTAACAATGATCGACCTTTAAACCCATCGACTAGAGGGCAATCTTTAGTAGAAGTACTCAACAAATTCTTAGAGGTTATTTCAGAACAATCAGAAGCTTTAGTGAAAGATGAAGTTGTACTTGATGAGCCTATTTTAATTTCTCCAAGGGATATTATACAGCAATATTTTGACCGACAGAAAGTAAAGCTAAAATCTAAGTTTATGGAGCATCAAATATTAACTGATTTAGATGATGTTGGTAAACTCGAAACGATTATTAGGTTTTTTAAAGACAGTTGGGATAAGTTAGAGATAGAAGTTTTAAATTTAGGAAAACGGGTGACTCCAGAACATTTAGTTATCAAAATCGAACAACATCAATGTGTAATTGCTTTTCTACATGAAGGAGGGTCTAAATTTTTTGCTCGGATGAGAAATTATAATGAACTAATGAGCTACCACCCGTTACTACAATTTAAGCTTTGTCGAGATGAAACAGATTATCCAATTACAGGCAGAAAAAGTCGTCAGCAACTAGATAATTTTAAGAGTTCGCCCAGGGGAGATTTAATTATTTTAAATTCAGAACAACGAATTTTATTTGAGTCAATTTATCAAACTATTGTTGATATGCAAAACCTAGATTTAGAAGTGAGTGTCGATGAATTTATAAAATTTATATCCTCCGAATATGGCAATTTTTGGCTGTGGAAGATTCTGCCAATTTGAAGTAATATCAATTTGATAAATGTTTGCTACAAATAGCTAGGGTACTTTTTAGGAGTCAGGAGTCAGGAGTCAGGAGTCAGAATGAATAGATTTAATACCAGTTTTTAGGTCATAAATTATCTTTTTTATCAAAGGGATATTTCCTGCAATTTTTTTTTATTGCACTTATTATTCGTAACATTCTTTTTTCAAAACAGTTATAAATAAACTACTCAGAATTCAGAATTATGCAATTCAGAAGGTAAGAAAGAAGAAAATAATCTGGGTTTAATACCCCGCCATCTACAGGGTGTTTATCAGAAGTCTAATTTTTTGTAATTAAGTGATTTGTATCTAATTTATAAGCTTTACCTAATTTAGCATCAAATGCCCAAGCTGCAATTTTCAACTTACCTTTTGGTAATAATTTACCAGAAATTGTTTGTTCCCAACCTGCATTCAGGTATGCCGTATTATTGAATAGTTGAACTAAATTTTCTCTTTGAGTTTTAGCAGACATCAAAACATCAAAAATTATCCAATAATCTTTTTCTTCTGGGTTTAATACCTCGCCATCTACAGGGTGTTTATAATTAGTTGGAGTTTGAGTACCTATCCACTTCTTCCTTCTTCCTTCTTCCTTCTTTATTAGTTGGGGTTTGAGTCCCCATCCACTTCTTCCTTCTTCCTTCTTCCTTCTTCCTTCTTCATTAGTTGTGGTTTGAGTCCCCATCCACTTTTTCCCTCTTCCTTCTTCCTTCTTCCTTCTTCCTTCTTCCTTCTTCCCTCTTCCTTCTTTTTTATAGGTTAAAATAATTGCATCGGCAGGCTCGTTACGATCTGGTAAAAATGCCCAACCATTGACAAAATACCAACTATTTAAAGGTATAATTCCATCTAATGAACCATAATTTTTATCTTTCTGTTTTTTAGTAGCGATAGACTTCCAGTCCGCTGACGCGATCGCTTCGATATTATTGCTGGTAACTAAATTAGGTTTTAACATACCTAAGTAGTTAAGTTTGTTGGCTAAATCTTTAACATAATCATAACTTCCTAAAATATTTTCTTCAACACAAGATTTATTTTCAATGATATTAATAAATGACAAACAAGTTTTTCCTTCCATACGCAATTGATAGCTAGATTTAATTTCTTTCACGCTATAAGTAAATGAATGATAGTGTAAAATAATCAATCCAATTATGGCGATCGCTACTTTCAAGAATTTAGAATTAAGAATTAAGAATTTAGAATTACCTCTTCTTATAAATAAGAGGATTGAATCAAAGGATTTTTTTTCTTCTCTTGGTCGATTGGATATGGCGAGGGAAGCTCCGCTAATTACCGCTTTTTTCTCCATGAATGGAGAGGCTTTATACCTAAATATTTCGGTGATTTTATTGAGCCATACTTGCGATTTTCTCGAATTACTCTGACTATAAATATGGCTAAAAATTATTGGTAATAAATGTATAATAGCGATGATCAAATAAATAGAAAATGTTGTATACTTTGAAGATAAAGCACTTTCTACTCCAAAACCAACTCTACCAACAGAAGTAATTAAAGCACTAATTATTGAGTAGAGAGCAATCATTATCCAACCAATTGTTCTCTGGAAAAGATGCAGATTTTTAATATGTTTGAGTTGGTAAAGAAATAAACAACCAAATATTCCTATTTCTACTCCACCAATCAATATCGAAGAAGTAAGAGGAGATATTTCAACACCAGAACCCAAAGGAGAACCCAAAAAGGCTAGGAAAAACTGTAAAGTTTGTTCTGGATTCCTAAATGCTGGTATGAGACTAGGGCTAAGTTCAGGCTTTTGATAATCATAAAAATAGATAATTATATTGCCCATAAAAACTGCTATCCAGCTTAAGAATAACCATTTTTGTTTCAGTAAATCTGACGTTGACTTTGCCGTAACTAATATTAGTACAGGTAAGACAATTACCCAAGCTATCATTCCATTAGAATAGGAAAAAGTACTAATGATGCAAAGCACCATACAAATTACAAATTTATATCTAGTATTGAAGGGGGAGTAGACAACTGAAATTGCTGTAGTAATACAAGCGATCGGCATCAAAACTACTAATTGGATTCCCCAAAACCAATTATCATATTGAATGGGAGAAAATATTAGGATATTTGCTAATAAAGCAATGAGCAAAGTTGTCAATGAACGAGGGTAGAAGGCAGAGGAAAGAGAGTAGGAGTCAGAATTCCCTTCTGCCTTCTGCCTCCTGCCCTCTGCCTTTCCTGATAAATTAGCATTTACTGTCAATCTATTGAGGCGATAAATATTAACAGAAACTAGACAAGCTAACAGAAATATTACTAACATTTCATATCTCACATCCCAGTTAGTTAAATATGCCAGTCCGAGAAATATTAGTCGTGGAAATAGCTTTCTACTTTCATTATGTTGAGCAATTAAGTCTTGCCAGGACAAGGAATTTTCGGAAATTTTTATGAATAACTGAGGCATGAGATTCCATTGGTCCCAATAAGGCATATTAACGCTGTAAGTCAGAATTAATATTCCCATTACAACTGCTGGAAGTATGACTAAAACTATACTTATCCAATGTAAAAGTTGGAAATTATTCTTGAAGATTTTTTTGTTAATTAGGGATTTTTTTTCTGTTCTCATTATCCTAATTACGTTCCAAAGGTGTTATACCAAGCGTAATAAATGTTTGCGACAAATGGTAGGGACGTTGCATGCAACGTCCCTACGAAAGAAGGAAGAAGCGAGAAGCGGTGCGCCCCCGCGTCGGCGACAAATGCAAGGGAATATTGAATATAAATTATTATCTAGATACTAAAAAATTCTGTACCAGAGTTTTTAGTAAATAACTGAAATATTCTTGTTAAACCAACTATTTAAAATTTCAACTTTCATCCGGACTGATTTTCTCAAAGCCAATTTTTTCTCTAATAATATAATACGGTCTTTGTCTAACTTCATCATAAATACGACCAATATATTCTCCAATAATTCCTAGAGATAACAGTTGTATTCCCCCCATAAAAAATGTTGTAGTTAAACCATAAGCCCAAGATAAAAATTCTTGCCCTAAAACAAATTTAACGTAAAGACCAATTAACCCGATAATAAAAGAGACAATTGCAGATACTAACCCTAAAATAGTTGCCATTTTCAAGGGAATTGTTGAAAAAGAAAATATGCCATCAAAAGCAAGCTTAAATAACTTAGCAACTGAAACTTTAGGCTCACCTCGATATCGAGGACCACGTTCTACATAAACTCCTATTTGTTTAAATCCGGCATAGGCTCTTAAACCACTTAAATATTTGTTACGTTCTGGCATTTGTCGTAGAGTTAAGATAACTTTTCTATCCATTAATGAAAAGATACCTGCATCCATGGGAGTAATAATTCCTGACAACTTTCTTTGAATGTAATAAAAACTTTTAAATGCTAATCGTTTCAAAAATTTTTCTTTACGATTTTTTCTAATAGCATAAACCACATCATATCCCTGTTGCCAAAGTCGTGAAAAACTAATAATTGCTTCTGGAGAATCTTGCAAATCTCCATCCATTAAAATCACAGCTTTTCCGTCAGCATGATCTATTCCCGCAGACAAAGCACATTGATGCCCAAAATTTCTAGAAAGGTTAATAATTTTTACTTCTAAGTGTTGCTGACTTATTTTTTTTAACAGTTCAAAGGAAGAATCTACACTACCATCATTGATAAAAATTACTTCGCTATTACCATCAATTCGCTGTAAAACATCTAATAACTGTCGCCATAGTTCAGGGATAATTTCTTCTTCGTTGAAGATAGGAATAATTATAGAATAATCTATATTTTTCATAGTTTTCACCAAAAAATTGTGGTTTAAATCCTCCCATTTTAAGGGGATAATAAAAAAAAATTTTCCTTTGAGTCAATCCTATCCGTTTTAAAGGAGAGGTAATAATTAATAATTAATAATTAATAATTATTGAATCACTCCTCGCACAAATGATACATATCTAGTTTATAATTGTCAACCCAGGAGATAAGAAATTCTAGGAGATAATAAATTACTTACAAAACTTTTGAGGAAGGGTGAGGTACAGTTGTAAGACTATTCTTATATTTCCTGTTCCCTATTCCCTAGAGCAATAAAACTTTGTACCTCCAAGACTAGAAAACTACTGTAATAAAAAGGAATCAAAATGACAGAAAAAATCCCAGAAGTTACTATCTATACTGATGGTGCTTGTAGTGGCAATCCTGGCCCTGGAGGGTATGGTGTTGTTATTATTACCGATAAACAGCGCCAAGAATTATCTGGAGGTTATCAGTTAACTACTAATAACCGCATGGAATTGATGGCAGCAATACTAGGACTTCAAACTCTAGAATCTGCTTGTGATGTGACTCTTTATACTGACTCTAAATATATCGTTGATGCTATTACTAAAGGTTGGGCAAAACGCTGGCGAGCTAATGGTTGGAAACGGAATAAAAAAGATAAAGCAATGAATCCCGATCTATGGGAAAAATTATTAGATTTATGTAACCAACATCAAGTAGAATTTTCTTGGGTGCGTGGTCATTCTGGCAATATAGAAAATGAACGATGCGATCGCTTGGCAGTGCAAGCATCGCAACAACCAAATTTACCGCCAGACTCTGGTTATTAAGGTGTGTGGGGAGATGGGGAGATGGGGAGATGGGGAGGTTTTGCAAGGGTAAGTTTTTAAGATTTGACACGGAGACGCGGTGACACGGGGACGCGGAGATTGGATAATTGAGTAATTAATTCAATCTACTCGCTCTATTCATTACAGCGCTTTTCAAGTTGATGAACCACATCTTCACAAACAAAACCTTGTAGGGATGTTCCATGGGACATCCCTACTGTGGTCTACTCAAATGAAAACCGCTTTCATTAATGGATAATGGATAATTGATAATTGATAATTACCTCTGGTTAAAACCGTTACGGAATTGAATATGAGAAGATATTATTTCTTCTCTTGGTTGATTGGAGGACAGCGAGGAGACCTCGCCATCCCTCGACCGCTTTTTTCCCCTTAAAAGGGGAGGCTTTAAACCAGAATTATTTAATTATTAATTATTAATAATTCAGGACTTACGCAAAGGCACTACATAAGGGGCATCGCTCAGTTACGCTAGCGCTAACACACCCTACTGGACTACCTGTGGTCTACCGTGCAGGAAAACCGCTGTAAAGAAAATCCTCGCATCCATCTATCTGCGCGTCTTCCTCTTAAAATTTCTAAAAATTGATAAAAAAACTGTTATTATGTAGTTTCAATCAACAAACTAAGCAATGCACTAAAACCTGCTAATTTCTGGCATATATATATGAAATATCGCTAATTTTTTTAATCATAATTATTGAATTTATAGCTAATAAATAACTGTAATTTATCCGTTTTAACTATTTTTGTTTATTGCCAATTATATTAATTAATAATGAATAGTAAGAAAACTTGATATTACTTATTTCTGATTCCACTTTAGTTATTATGTAAGCATTCAGCAGTCAGCTATCAGCTATTGCTTTTAGTTTAGGATAAAAGCAAGATTTAATTGTCTTACTACAAAAGTTGCTTCCCTTGCCATTAAAGTCAGTTGTTAATTTAAACACTGTCTTTAATGAGAAAATCTTGTTGCTGATAGCTGACAGCTAATAGCTGAATGCTTACTTTATTATTTATCAATAACTTGACATTTATTACTTTCCTTGTATAATTATTGAATGTCTCATAAACTTTAAGAAAACTGCATAATATTATATCAGAAATGATATTAATGATTTTAATGTGAGGTAAAACATGAAGAACAAACTAATTATTATCATATTTAGTATTATATTTTCTTTAATTAATCCTGGGGTTGCTCGGTCACAGTCTGTATTACAAGAAATTCAACAAACTGGAGTCCTGAAAGTAGGAATGAGAAAAGATGCCGCTCCTTTTGGTTATGTTTCTAGTAGTAACTGGGAAGGAATTTGTATAGAATTAATGAATGAATTTAAGGAAGATTTAGAAAAAAAATTAAACCAAACTATTAACATAGAAAAATTAGAAACTATTCTAGATGAAGATTCAGAACAAGGTCGTCATAGCAGTGTAGCTAATAAGCGAGTCCATCTAGAATGTGGTCCTAATACTATTAGAAAAAATCCACCAACAGGAGTCATTTATTCCGAAAGTTTCTTCACCACTGGTACATATTTAATGATGAAGCCAGACAGAAGAATAACAGTCGATTCTAATGGATTTATGAAAGGAATTTTAATCGGAGTTTTGAAAGATTCTCTCACGCAAAAATTTATTGAGAGTCGATACCAACTAGCAGATCGAAAGGTTTATCCAGGAGCATCAGGCAGAGCTGCGGCTGTTAAAGATGCTATTGCAGGTACAATAGATGCCTTTGCTAGTGACGGCATTTTGTTAGAAGGAGAAGCTTTCCGGGAAGGATTAAAGGAAACTCAATATTCAATAGAGCCAAATCGACCACTTACCTGTATTTCCTATGGCATGATTTTACCCACCAATGATTCAGAGTGGGAAAAAACGGTCAATGAATATATTCGCGTTAAAGTTTCCATTAGTCGAACCATAGAGATTTTAACTAAATTAACAGGAGCAACATCTCCATTGATAGGTTCGACTATTTCTGCTAGTGATAAATGTAGTGGGTTATAGAACCCGTTTGATATCATGTCCGGTTGAATAATTAGACAATGGTTGTCCGAAGGCAGGAGGCAGGAGGCAGGAGGCAGAAGGTTTTCTTTCATTGTCACCTTAATTTTATACACGCTCCGATGCTACCGGACATGATATGATAGCTATCTATTAGACATCTCTATAAAAGAGGGAGTAGGGAGTAGGGGGGAATCGCGATTCGCCCGTACAGGAGTAGGGAACCCACCCCTCGCCCCTCCCAGGAGGGGAGGGGAATAATTGACAATTTATGTACCATAATTGATTTAATTTTTTATTATTGGAGATGTCTATTTATATAGTTAAAGATAGGGAAATAGGGAGATGGGAGAATTTTTTGGTGTCATTATTTTTGTTACGAGAACAGTGGGATCATCTTGCTTTTGTTCCAGGCATCCCTTGTTCTTGTTACCATTACGCGACCAGGACTACCGATTTTTCTACCTTTTTCTTCTATTATCTATGATTATATCATGTCCGGATAATTAGTGATAAAAAAACTTTCTCCTTCTTCTTCTTTCTTCCCTCCTGACTCCTGACTCCTGACTCCTGACTCCTTCATAGTTTATTTATAACTGTTCAACCGGACATGA
>NZ_JAAHHG010000193.1 GCF_010692555.1 Okeania sp. SIO3B5
AACCTACCACCTAAAACCTTCAGCAATTCTAGACCACGAGATGTACCTAACCGAGTAGCACCAACAGAAATTAGATCCACTGCTTGCTCATAAGTTTTAATTCCTCCAGCAGCTTTAATTCCCACATTAGTCTTGGTCATTTCTTTGAGCAATTGTACATCCGCCACTGTTGCTCCACCATACCATCCCGTATTAGTAACAATAAAGGCCACACCAGAATCCATTAAGACCTCTGTCGCTAATCGCTTTTCTGCTTCTGTAAGTAATGCCATCTCTAAAATGGCCTTAACTGCTTTACCAGTTTCCTCAGAAATTTCCGCAATTTCCCGATGTAATTCATTAGTTTGGCCTGTTTTGACTTGACTCAAATTAATCATCACATCTAATTCTGAAGCGCCATTTTCTACTGCTTCTGAAGCTTCATATAATTTAGCTTTACCAGTAGTTTGACCATGAGGAAAACCAATTACAGTACAAACTTTTGGATGTTTGCCATGAAGAAGTTCAGCTACTTGTTTGACGTAGTAAGGATATACGCAAACAGATGGAAACTTAAATTTTTCAGCGTCCGTACAGAATGTTGAAACTTGTTCTGGGGTTGCGGTAATTGTTAATAAAGAGTGGTCAATAAAAGGGGAAATATCTATAAGTTCCGGCTGCTCTACAGCCATTTTTTTCTCTCCCAAAATATAGTTTCATTAATGGATAATGGATAATTAATAATTACCTCCGATTTTAACCGTTCTTGATTGAATATAAGGAATATTCTCTTTTTTTTCCCTTAGAAGGGGAGGCTTTAAACCAGAATTATTTAATTATTAATTATTAATTATTCGGTCAAATTCAATTATTAAATTAATATTAATTAAGCAGAAAATGGTTACTTATAAGAGGTTGTCTGAGAAGTCCAATATGCTACATCCAAGCTCCCGTGCATCCCCCAATCTTGGGGGACTTTTAGAAGTAAATTGAATCTTGTTCCCCCCAAAGTTGGGGGGCTAGGGGGGCAAAATTCAGTATCAAAAAACTTTTCAGATATCCTCTAAATATGACTTTTAAGATATAAGGTTTTTCACCAGAGGTGAGGTACAGTTGCCCTTTTCTTTGCTGTTTCTTGTTATCTAAAACCTAGTACAGAATAGCGGAAATAATTGACCAGTTAAAAAATCCTAAAATAATTACAAACCAATACTTTTGACTTTTAACTTTTGACTTTTAACTTCCGTGTAGCGGCAGTAGTGTCAGGGAGACGCACCCAGGCGTCTCAACAAAAGTTATCTTAACAGCTTCTTAATGAATAATAGACTTAGAAAGACACTAATTGACAACAAATTCAAATTACAATAAAGCAATAAAGATTAATAGCGGGAACGTCTTTTCCTTTGTTTTTGTAAAGCCATTGCTTTACGCTTCCGTTTTTCAATGGGTGTCTCAAAGTGGCGATGTTTTTTCATGTCTGGGAATATTCCAGCTTGAGAAACTTGTCGTTTAAATCGACGTAATGCAGATTCAATTCCTTCATTTTCTCCTAGTATCACTTGGGTCATCTATGCATTATCCTCCTAATAGATATTTTTACTTTATTTTTGTTTTGTGGAGCAAAAGCAGTTATTCTTTGCTAGTTCAATTAATAGAAAGCAAGGTTAGCCAATTGTGGCTACTACTTTAAATAGCTCTAACAGATTCAATTGACATCTCCAGGGGTTGAAACACCCTGGATTCTGTGGTTAGTCCACCGCAAATGGGATAAATCCACATTTGCTTCAAGCCTATCAACAAACTCCTATACTCCTCGGCATAGACCGAAATCTAGCTGTGAGCTTACCTTTTTTTGTAGCTTTGGGATTTGACGATGGGTTAAAACCCGCGTGTCATTATTCAACCAGGGGATAAATAACCCTCGCTAACTTTCTCCCGTCATTTTTTAGGTTTTAGTATATTAGCATAAATTATCTAATGTTTAAATAAGGAAGAAGGAAATGGTCTAATTGTGGTATGATTGAAATTAATACTTAAAGCACTCCCTACTGACCGTGAGGTACACATCTAGCGGGCAAGATGCCCGCACTACAATAATTTTACCATTCACGCCTTGTAGATCATTTGCCCAAAATATGCTGTATAAGTTATTAGTTGTCAGAAAATTTGGTTTTTCAGAATAATTATTTTTTTTACGATGTGTGGCAGTGGGAGCATCTTGCTCCCGTGCTAGTGCCGCTACGCGGAAGTCAGAAGTCAGAAGTCAGAAGTATTGATTGGTAAGGCTTTTAGGATTTTGTAACTGGTCAGTGGAGCGTAACGCACCATTTTTGATGTTGCCTGGTGCGCTACGCTATTGTGCTTGAGTACCCCACTCTCTAATGATACAGCGGATTACACTTTAGTACAATCACGCGAGCAAGATGCTCGCACTGATAAGATTTAATTATTAATATCTGTACTTCATATACTTGGAATTTGCTGTAAATCTCAAAATCTCGGAAATGTTGTTTCAACTATTCCCTGCTATTGAAACTGACTGAATAACCAAGTGTAAACTTGAGCTTGATTTTCTTGACGACTGCGTTGCAGTGCTTCTTGCAATAAAGAAATTGCTAACCCTGGCAAAACTTGAGACTGGTTAATTCTTTGACTACCCCCATTGGCAATAGCAAAGGCAATAATTTCTACCTTCTGTACGTCAATTATCCAATATTCAGCAACATTCATTGTTTCATATAGCAAACGCTTTTCGCCTTTATCATCTGCTAGGGAGGTATTCGCAACTTCAATAACTAGATTTGGTGGAGGATAAATATCTAGGTTAACCATAGAGGTTCCCCAAGGAACGACGTCAGCATTTTCGCCAATGTAATAGGAAAGATCGGGTTGAGTTGCTTGACATCCTGTTTTGCTGTAAGTGCAATTATCTTTACCAGTCAGGGTGATGCTTTTCGTGACGGTAAAGAGGGTAATTGCTGCGACGACAAGTACATGGTCGTTAGAATGATCGCTTCCTAATGGTGACATTTCGATTCTGAGTCCTCCGTTGTGGTAGTAAACTTTGGCTTTTTCGTAACTTGGGTCTTCAATAATTTGAATGTATTCTTCCCAAGTTGCTGTTATCCAAGTGTCTGTGGGTAGTTCGGTTTGGGTTTTGTTCATGGGTTTTGTGGGAAAAGTTGAAAAGGTGTATTGTTTATTATAGTCAAAACTGGCGATCGCTCTTTTAAGAAAAATGCTTTAGTTTTATATTTATGATCGCTCGACAGTTCTTTCTCGCACTGCTTGACGAATTTCATCCCAGTCTTGTGCAGTCATGGGTTTGGCAGTGCCAGACTCTATACCTTGGATTAACTTTGTTTCTAAGGGTTGCTTGGTTTGGCGTTGTTGATCTTGCTGCACTAGGAGCATAAAATACTCGCTGGCGTTTTTATAACTACCAAGTCGTAGTTGTTCTTCGACGTAGACTTGCAGGGAGTCGGGTAGAGAAATTATTATGTTTTCCATACCCTCGAATAATTATGAAGTTAATATTGTAGCGTTTTTGAGGAAGGTCTTAATCGCAAAGATGCTTTCTGTATAGTACGGCGTTGGTGATGCGTGGCTATGATTGTGCTTTAATGGCTATTGCCTAACTATTAACTGAAAAGCATTTTATATTGCCAAATTTAGGTTTCATGGCTTGATTCACCAACACCCTATATTGTAGGGGTTTAATTGTTATTCGCCCCTACACATTATATGATGATTAAAAATTATGTTACTCCGAAGTCAACGGATTTGATATTATTAGCACCTCCAGCTAAAGCCAGAGATTGTAGAATGTAAATGCTCACTGAGGGTTAGAATACTTAGAATGCAGTTTCAGTAGTTCCACCTTTCTCCAATATTTTCAGTTGACGTTCAAGCTGCTGAACTTTATCTGTTAAGCTAGCAGTTGTTTTCAGTTGACTTTCAAGCTGCTGAACTTTATCTGTTAAGCTAGCAGTTGTTTTCAGTTGACTTTCAAGCTGCTGAACTTGAGCTGTTAAGCTAGCAGTTGTTTTCAGTTGACTTTCAAGCTCTTGAACTCGATATCTTAGTTTTACATAATCATTAATTATAAATATTATCGGTACTAATATTAGAGGAAGAACCATTAATTGCCCAAGAGTAATTGAGAATTTGCTATTCTCTGGATTATTTGACAAATTTTCGTTATTCATAGTCTTAAAAATACTTAAATCTAGTGATCTAGTTACCAATAAAATCTCTTCTCACTTTATCTAAATTACTTGGTTGATAAATTTTTAGACTTGAGTACTTCCTGAATTCTGCTTGAAAAATTCTCCTAAGTTGTTGTTCAATCTCAGTTTCTGAACCAGTTAATTTTTCTATAGCTAGTCTCTCACAAGTGTTTGTAAATGCCATTCCAGAGACTGCAGTAAATGTAGCAGCACCACTCGCTGCAAAAATTGAAATTCCAGGAAAGGTAGAACTAAATAGGTCAACCAAACCATCAGTAACAAGTGTGAGCACACCCCCTGCAGTCATTCCTGATATTGCTAGTAACCACCTCTGATTAGTATGACCATATAGAACTATAATTTGACTATACATATAGCCCAATGCTCCTATTGCCGCAGTAGGAGCAGTTAGGGGGATAGGAACTGCTCCTACACCGAAGCAGGCCAATGAAGCTTCTCTAACATATGTCCATGCCAGCTCTTTCTTAGATTTAATATCTACTGTTTGAGCTACAATAAAAGCGTCTACATAAATTTTTGGTAACAGTTTTGTTGTGATCTCAATTAGCTCTTTCATTCCAAAAGGTTTGCAAATTTGCTCTCCATTAGGTAAAATTAGAGGTTCTGCACCAACTTCAACAGTTTTGTAAACCTTGCTAAACTCAGTTTTTTCAATTGCCTTTTTGATATCCTCTTTCTGATGTGGTTGAGCAATATCGGATTTGGAAAGAAGAATAATTGCTGGAACATTATTTTGATTAATCTCTTCAAGAATATCTATATCAGCTTGCGTTAATCTTGCTGTTGAAGCATTTATTAAATACCAAATAAGATGGATTTGTTCTTCTTTCCCTAAATGTTTTTTTTTATTCAAGAAATCAATTGTCTCTTTGACAAAATCTTTTTCCCCAATCCCTGGTTCATAACCTGGTGAATCGTACAAATTCACTGGTAAATCTATACCAAAATCACTAGGAGAATACTTAGTATAATCTTTAGTTATTGCCCGACCAGCACCAGCAATAGTTATGTTCATCCCAAAAATTTTATTGATTAAAGAACTTTTGCCAACTCCTGTCAGTCCTATCACGGCAATATTTGGAGCAGATAAGTTCTCTATATATTTTTTTACCTCGTTGCTTAAGTCTAAGTTCTCTATATATTTTTTTAGGTCGTTCTCATAGTTAACCATTATTTACATTTCTCTTAATTTTTAGAAAAGACAAAATTTTACTAATAAACTTAGTATACGCCATATATAGCATATTTGTCTCAGTCCTGTCAAAATTAGGTATTTATGCAAATCAACTCAGTTGCAAGGAAAAGTCTTCACCAAGTTATATCTTGTGATTGATAAAATCTGTTCCCACTCTGTCTAAATCATTTGGTTTAGACACTTGTAGACTTGAGGAGTTCCTGAATTCTTCTTGGAAAATTTCCCTGATTTTTTGCTTAATCTCACCTTCTGAATCACTTAACTTTTCTATAGCAAGTCTCTCACAAGTTTTTGTAAATGCTATTCCAGACGCTGCGGTAAATACTGCTGCAGTTCCCCCCGTCAGAGCTGAAATTCCGGGAAAGGTAAGACTAAACACGTCAAGCAAAGCATTAGTAACAACTGTCCGCACACCTCCTAAAGTTATTCCTGATATTGCTAGTAATAAAGCCCTATTAGTATGACCATATGCAACAATAATTCGATTATACATATAGCCCAATGCTCCTATTGCTCCAGTAGGAGAACTGAGTGGAATAGGAATTGCCCCTACACCGAAGCAAGCTATTGAAGCTTCTCGAATGTATTTCCATGCCAGTTTTCTCTTAGATTCAATATCTACTATTTGAGCTACTATAAGAGCATCTGAATAAGTTTTTGGTAACAGTTCTGATGTGAGATTAACTAACTCTTTCATACCAAAAGGTTCACAAATGTACTCCCCATTAGGTAAAGTTAGGGGGGAGGCAGCAACTTCAACAATTTTGTAAACCTTACTAAACATAGTTTCTTCAATTGCCTTTTTGACTTGCTCTTTCTCAGCTGGTTGAGCAATATCACATTTGGAAAGAACAATAATTGCTGGAATATGATTATGATTAATTTTTTCAATAATATCTATATCAGCTTGCGTTAATCTTGCTGTCGAAGCATTTATTAAATACCAAAGAATATGGATTTGTTCTTCTTTACCTTGGCGATTTTTATATTTCAAAAAATCGATTGTTTTTTTGACAAAAGCTCCTTGCTCAATTCCTGGTTCATAACCTGGTGAATCGTACAAGCTTACTGGTAAATCTATATCAAAAGCACTGGGAGAATACTTAGTATATTCAGTAGTTATTGCCCTACCAGCACCAGTAGTAGCTATGTTATTGCCAAAAATTTTATTGATTAAAGAACTTTTACCAACTCCTGTCAACCCAATCACAGCAATATTTGGAGCAGATAAGTTGTCTAGAACTTTTTTTATCTCATTTTCTTGTTCAATCATTGTTTACGTTCTCCTAACTTTATTATTGAAACAAAATGTCACTAATTTATTGGTATGATTTATATACCTATACTATAATATACTATTTATATAAATTCTGTCAAAATCATACTTAAAATAACTCAATACTTCCCATAACTGCCAACTCAAACCTAATAAAAACTACCATGAAATTTATCAATCCCAAGGTCGATTATGCCTTTAAAAAAATCTTTGGCTCTGAACAAAGCAAAGATATCTTAATCAGCTTTCTCAATGCCATAATTTATGGAGGCAAAAAAGTTATTCAATCTCTAACAATTCTTAATCCCTTTAATCCCGGTCAATTAATCAGTTTAAAAGACACTTATTTAGATATAAAAGCAGTTTTAGTAGATGGCTCAATTGTAGTTATTGAAATGCAAGTTGCTAGAATGGCTGGTTTCAATAAACGAGTAGCTTACAATCTGGCTAAAGCTTATGCCAATCAGTTAGAAACAGGAGAGGATTATCTGCTACTAAATCCAGCCATAGCCGTGACAATTACAGATTTTATTCTGTTTGAAAAAAAGGATAATTTTATCAATAAGTTTGTATTTAAGGAGGAAACTAAAAATTTTGAATGTCTCGACAAACAATTACGATTAATTTTCTTAGAATTGCCGAAATTTAAGAAGGCTTTATCTGAGTTAAACAGTTTGACTGATAAATGGATTTATTTTCTGAAAGAGGCTAACAGATTGGATAGTATTCCAGAAAATTTAGGAGAAGTTTCTGAAATAGAAAAGGCTTTAAATATTGCTAATAGAATTAATATGACAGTAGAAGAGTTAGATATAGTTGAGCGTCGAGCAATTGCAATGCAAGATGAAAGAGGGCGGATAATTTATGCGAAAGAACAAGGAGAAGAACAAGGAAGGTTGAATCAAACAATTACTCTGGTTATGCGTTTACTGAAAAAGCGTTTTGGAGAAATTCCGGCGACAATAGGTAGTCGGATTGAAGATTTACTTTTGTCTGATTTGGAAAGTTTAAATGAGGATATTTTAGATTTTAATAGTTTGGAGGATTTAGAAAGTTGGTTGCAGGAACGTTCGCCTTCTTAATGGAATAGATTAGAATCTGTTTCATTCAGATAAAAGAGGGGATGTTAAGGAAGTCAGAAGTCAGAATTTAACCCACCCCTAACCCCTCCCAGGAGGGGAAGTAGGGGATTTGAGCAAGGCTCCAAAAATATTTATTTCGCCTTAAAAGGCGGGGTTTTAGACCCAATTATTTTTATAAAAAATAGGAAGGGAAAAAGCCACCTTGACCTTAATTTTTGAATCCCCTTTTTATAGTGCTATTTTTGATAATTGAGATACAGCGAATTCCACCTTATTGAGGTATACCCCTCGCGGGCAAAATGCCCGCACTACAAACATTTAATTATTAATATTTGTACTTAATATACTTGGAATATGCTGTAAATCCTAACCAGTTTATATTAATCGTCATAACTGTTAGAAAAACTCATAATTTTTCCATCCAATTAATACAGTTTTGTAACTGTTGTTTCATGGTTTTTGGAGTGGCATAATATCGATGACCATGACCTGGTAATATCCATTCAAAATTATAAGGTATTAGTTTACTTATAGATTTAATTTGTTCTGACCAAGAATACCCACAATAACGGCGAAAGGCATAAAGTTGATTTAAATGACTAGACCAAGCTAAATGGTCGCCTGTAAATAAAAATTTTCCATATAGTAAAACTGTATGACCTTTAGTGTGACCAGGTACAGGAATAATTAATAAATCAGGACTTAGGGAAAATGGTTCTGTATTAGTTAATTTTATTTCTACATTATTAGTATCTGAAGAAATATCATCTACATGAATGATGCGATCGCAGTTAAAATGTTCTCTAAATTTTTGATGGTCTGCTACATCATCTTGATGGGTTAAATACATATATTTAATTCCTCCCATTTCTTCTAAACGCTTCACTAATGGAGGTGAAAATTGGGGTGAGTCAACTAAAATGTTTCCCTCTGGTCTGACAATAAAATAACTCGCTGCACCAAAAGATTTTTCTGAATGATATCCACAATGATAAACATTATCTGTTACTAAAATTGGCAAGGTTTGCTGAATTTTTTTGATGTCTTTTGGTGCTTCAATAGTACCGATAGAATTTGTTGGGCAAGATAGTAAAGCTTGTATTGCTTCTTGTCTTTCTTTGTCGTTTTTTGGTTGATGATAAACTGCTGATTTATCTCCACTTCGATGAAAAACTGTAGGTGACATCCAGCGACAAGTATCGCAGTCTATACAGGTACTATCAACGTATATATCACCATTAATATTTTCAGTACGTCGCAATTTAATTTTAGCCATTTTTACCTATTTTAAATTTTTGACTATCGGTTACAATTAATTTTAACATTTTTCAAAATATCTCGTGCTTTGAGGAGATTTAGTTTGTCTATTCATTGTTGGAAACAATTTTCTAGTTTGGCTGTTTAATTTACCTATCTATTTCATAAAAAATCACCATTTTTGTGGTTTTGATACCAGGGTATACTAAGATGTTAAATCGATGTAATTAATTTTCTATATCTGCTTAATTGTCTATCAAGATAGTTTTGATGGGCAGGTAATTCCAAAAAGTATTAACCAAAAATCTAAGCTTCAAAACATCTATGGATTATTTTAAAGTAGACAGATTACTAGCTTATTCAAGAATGAATAATGAAGAATCAACAATTATCTCTCCTGAAAAGGGATTGAATTGATGAAAAAAAAATTACTCTTTTTTCTCCTGGATGGGGAAAGGATTTTTACCTTAGTTATTTTCTCAAAAATGAAGAATCAACAATTATCTCTCCTGAAAAGGGATTGAATTGATGAAAAAAAAATTACTCTTTTTTCTCCTGGATGGGGAAAGGATTTTTACCTTAGTTATTTTCTCAAAAATGAAGAATTAACAATTATCTTTTCTGAAAAGGGATTGAATTGATGAAAAAAAAATTACTCTTTTTTCTCCTGGATGGGGAAAGGATTTTTACCTTAGTTATTTTCTCAAAAATGAAGAATTAACAATTATCTTTTCTGAAAAGGGATTGAATTGATGAAAAAAAAATTACTCTTTTTTCTCCTGGATGGGGAGAGAGTTTTTACTTTAGTTATTTTCTCAAAAATGAAGGATTAACAATTATCTTTTCTGAAAAGGGATTGAATTGATGAAAAAAAAATTACTCTTTTTTCTCCTGGATGGGGAAAGGATTTTTACCTTAGTTATTTTCTCAAAAATGAAGAATTAACAATTATCTTTTCTGAAAAGGCATAGAATTGATGATATTTTTTTTGCTCTTTTTTATCCTGGATGAGGAGAGAGTTTTTACCTTAATTATTCCATAAATATTGTTGTAGTATTCACGAAGGTTAGAATTTACAGAATAGTTGAAAGAAAAGAATATTTAGTCAAACCAAATTAATTTTATATTTGATGGTCTGGTTAAATAGGTAGGAAAAATTATTTTTATTTCCACGGAGAAATCATACAAGTATATTTTTTATTCCCTACTCTCTACTCCCTATTCCCTAATTACAAATGTTAAGTTAATCCAAGCACAGGTACTTATCAATAATCAACTTTCAGCTCTAGCTACCTTTTGCGATAAAATGTATAAAATTATCAAAAAATATATTTGCATAAATGCCTAATGTTGGACATAAATAAAACTCTGGCTCAAGAATTAAATATCAATTCTCAAAGTATTAAAAATTCTTTAGAACTGTTAAATACAGGAGCGACTATTCCTTTTGTGGCTCGCTATCGGAAAGAATATACAAATTCTTTGGATGAAACTCAACTGCGAAATATATGGGATAGATTTACTTATCTTCAGGAACTTGAAGAAAGAAAAAAGGTGATTCTCAAAGCAATTAATGATGCTGGCAAACTTACTGATGAATTACAGGAAAAAATTGAGTTATGTCTGCAAAAAACAGAACTTGAAGACCTTTATCTTCCCTATAAACCAAAACGACGGACGAGGGCGACTATTGCTAAAGAAAAAGGTTTAGAATCTTTGGCAGAATTTATTAAGTCTCTGAATAATCCTCAAGCAAAATCTACATCTATTGAGCAAGAAGCTGTTAAATATATTGATGAAGAAAAAGGTGTAAAAAATATAGAAGAGGCGATTCAAGGAGCATCTGATATTTTGGCAGAATCAGTGGCAGAAAAAGCTGAATTACGCTCTTATATTAGAGAATATTTTCTCAAATCTGGTTGTTTTAGTTCCAAAATTAAGGATGATTATCCAGAAGGTACAACTAAGTTTGAAATGTACCGGAATTTTCGGGTAAATGTTAAAGATATTGCTCCTCATAATATGTTGGCTTTGTTACGAGGAGAAAGTGAAGGGGTATTAAATTTAGAACTAGATTTTGACCGAGATTTTGTACTGTCTTATTTAGCAGATTCAGAAATTAAAACTAGAGTTAAAGAAGTCAGAAGTTTTTATCAGGAAATGCTCAAAGATGCTTTGAATCGTTTGATGAAAAATTCTTTAATTAATGAAGTTCGAGGGCAAAAGAAAGCTGAGGCGGATATTGAGTCAATTAAGACTTTTGAAACTAATTTAAAAGAGTTATTATTATCTCCACCAGCAGGGATGAAACCTACTTTAGGAATTGACCCAGGATTTAGAACGGGTTGCAAAGTTGCGGTGTTAGATGAAACGGGGAAATTCTTAAAATATCAAGCAATATTTCCCCATAAATCTGCGGCGGAAAAACAACAAGCTACTACAACTATTAAGCAGTTAATTCAAAAGTACAAAATTGAACTTATTGCTATTGGTAATGGTACCGCAGGAAGAGAAACAGATGAATTTATGAATGAAGTAATTTCTACTTTAGATAAAAAGCCAATAAAAGTCATAGTAAATGAATCTGGTGCTTCAATTTATTCTGCTTCAAAAGTAGCCATAGAAGAATTTCCAGAATTAGATATTACAGTGCGGGGAGCTATTAGTATTGGTAGACGTTTACAAGACCCTTTAGCAGAACTGGTAAAAATCGACCCGAAGTCTATTGGAGTCGGTCAATATCAACATGATGTAGACCAAAAATTGTTGAAAAAAAAGTTAGATGAGACAGTAGAAAGTTGTGTCAATTATGTGGGAGTAGATTTGAATACTGCTTCAAAAGAACTACTAATTTTTGTTTCTGGTATGAGTTCCACAGTAGCCAAAAATTTAGTTAAATATCGAAATGAAAATGGAGCTTTTAAGAATCGTAAAGAAATTTTGAAAGTGTCAAAATTGGGAGGGAAAACTTTTGAACTTTGTGCTGGTTTTTTACGAATTAGAAGTGGTGAAAATCCTTTAGATAATACGGCAGTACATCCAGAAAGTTATTCAGTTGTAGAAAATATAGCTCAAGATTTAGCTGTATCGATAAATCAGATTAATCAAATCTCAAATAGAGTAAAATCTCTAGATTTAAAAAAGTATATAACCGATAAAATTGGCGAACCAACACTAAAAGATATTATCAGTGAATTGGAAAAACCAGGACGCGATCCTAGAGCAGAATTTAAGTATGCAACTTTTAGAGAAGGTATTAAAGAAATTAAAGATTTAGAAGTAGGAATGGAGTTAGAAGGAATAGTAACTAATGTGGCAAATTTTGGAGCTTTTGTTGATGTGGGAGTACATCAAGATGGGTTAGTACATATCTCTCAATTGGCAGATTATTTTGTTAAAGATCCAAAGCAAGTTGTGAAAGTTGGGCAAGTAGTAAAAGTAAGAGTTTTGGAAATAAATGAAAAGTTAAAAAGAATTGGTTTATCCATGCGAAAGTAAGTTTAAATAGGAGTCAGGAGTCAGGAGTCAGGAGTCAGGAGGAAAGAAAGAATAAAGAGGAGGAAAAATAGAAATTTTTTTTATCACTAACTATCCGGACATGATAACTATTAACGCAGTTCTGACCTTATAGCAAGGGTGATAAATGTGGTAGTCCTGCATGGTAATGGTAGAAGATATATATTTTTTAATTTCTCCCACACTCCCAATCCCCCAATCTCCCCATCTCCCCATCTCCCCATCTCCCCATCTCTCAATCTCCCCATCTCCCCATCCCCCCATCTCCCCATCCCCCCACACTCTCTCTACCATTACTATGCACCACCACCATAAATGTTTGTGACAAATGGTAGGGACGTTGCATGCAACGTCCCTACGAAAGAAGGAAGAGGGAAGAAGGAAGAAGGGGTAAATATTGAAAAAAATGGAAAAAAGATAGATATAACTATCTCAAATGAACTGGAGCAGCTATTTTTAAGTATATCCGATCAATATCTACCTTTTTGTAGCATTCTTTTTTCACGCTTGGTATTATGAGGCTAACTGATAACTGTTAACTGATAACTGATAACTGAAATGAAGGTGGTGGTGCATTGTAATTATTTTTGTTGTAAGCATTCAGCTATTAGCTGTCAGCTAGCCTCCTCCGGAGGAACTGCGGACTTCAGCAACAAGACTCTCTGATATAGGACAGTGTTTAAATTAACAACTGACTTTAAGAGCAAGAGAGCTAACTTTTGTAGTAAGAGAATTAATAAAGCTTTTATTCTAAACTAAAAGCAATAGCTGTTAACGCAGTTCCTCCGATAGGAGGCTAGCTGATTGCTGACGGCTGAATGCTTACTTTTTGTTACCAGACAAATAGTGGGAGCATCTTGCTCCCGTACTCTTGTTCAATAATAAAAAATAAAATCAATTATCACACAGAAGTTACCGAATAATTAATAATGAATAATTAATAATGAATAATTAAGAGTTGATAGTTAATAATTATTCATTCAACAATTCACGCCTTATAGAATATTTGTATACCGCAAAACTTCAAAAAACATCTATTTATATTTGTATTCTTAATAAATAAATTATAAATAGGTGAGCATAAATAAAGGCAATATTAAGGAGGGGGTTTTTAGAACTCGTAAGCGCTAAATTATTTATAGATAATAAATCAATCCAAATGCGAGAAATAAAAATTAAATCAATCATATCATGTCCGGATAATTAGTAATTAGTTATGAAAAAAAACTATCCTGTCTATACAGGGCAAATCTTTTGATTTTCCCTATTCCCAAATTCCCCTCCTGGGAGGGGGAGGGGGAGGGGCGAGGGGTGGGTCCCTACTCCCTAATCACTTATAAATAATTATTCAACCGGACATAATATCAAATCAAATGATTACAAAATTAACTGATGAATTTATACCAGTCTATGGACCAGTAAAATCTTGGCGATATGGTCGCTCTCTAGGAATAGACCCCATAGGCAAAGTTTCTACCTGTTCCTTCAATTGTGTTTACTGTCAATTAGGAGAAATAGAACAAAGAATAAACGATCGCTCAGTCTATGTTTCTACCACAGAAATATTATTAAGTCTGCAAAAATTTGCGCCGTGGGATGTGGATATTATTACTCTGAGTGGCAGTGGAGAACCAACATTAGCTCTGAATTTAAAAGAGATTCTACAAGAAACGAAAAAATTAACAAACAAGCCAATATTAGTATTAACAAATGGCACAACTTTAACTAATCCAGAAGTTAAATTAGCCTTAACTTTAGCAGATCGAGTATCAATCAAAATAGATGCAGTAACTCTCAAACAACTACAAGGAATTAATCGACCCGCAGAAATATTAAATCTGTCAGATATCTGGGAAAATATCAAAGATTTTCGAGATAAATATCAAGGTAAATTAGCAATTCAAACAATGATTTTATCTCCATGGAATACTCAAACCAAAGTAGAATATATTAACTTGATAAAATCTCTCAAACCAGATGAAATTCAACTTAATACCCCCACTAGACCTAAACCCATAAAACGTCAATTAGATGGCAGAGGAAATCATACAGAATATCATCCTTATGCAGTACAAAAATTAAAGTGTATTAGCCCAGAAAAGTTACAAAATTTTGCAGAAGAAATTTACAAAAATACTAACATTCCTGTTCGTTATAAACAGAAATAACATCCTGGTTGTTTGATGATAAAAAAAGCATTTAGCTATCAGCTGTCAGCTCTCAGCTCTCATAAAGGGGTTTAAATGAATATAGCCAGTTTTTGTAGTAAGTATAAATTTTGACTCAATTAGTAAAGCTTTTATCTAAAACTAAAAGCAATAGCTGAATACGAGCGCTTCCCGCAGAGAAGCACTGAAGCGCTGAATGCTTACAAAACAAGTAAATAGAAATTATGAGTAACTTAACAGCCAAATTATCAACAACAACACCAGTAGAAATTCCATCAGGATATCTCAATATTATGGGTTATGTTGATGAATCTGAAGTAAACGGTCCTGGTTGTCGTGCTGTAGTATGGGTACAAGGTTTTGACATACTCCCCGGCGTAAACGCACGGGGATTCTCCTGAAACCAGGATTCTTGGTTCAATGAGTCCACTTAAATCAGATACCTTACGATACCTAAGCCAGAGATGGTTCTCACGCCTGCGCGTTTGCTCTATTCCAAGAGCCTGTTCCCGTATGCCCTACGGTACAGTTTAAACCTAAAAAAATTGGTTCTCTGGTACTTGATGCTTAGAGCAATTCCTAAGCACAAGCATTCCTGTGCAAAACCCCATAACTCTAGTTTTCAAGGTGCAAACGCTACAAGGAACGGTAGCTATAGGTTTTTAGAGCGGTTGAATACCTTTCCGCTGTTTCGATCATAACATAAAGTCCCCCTAAAAGGGGGAGGCTTTAAACCCAATTTTTCGGTAAACGTGGATGTGCTGGATGTTTTAATCCTGATTCTTGGTCTTTTGATATTAACCAATTAATAAGTATTGAAAAACTAGCAAATAAAATACTAAATAATCCTCGAAATACAGGAGTTACATTTTCTGGAGGGGAGCCATTTTTACAAGCATCAGCACTGACAGAATTAGCAAAAACCTTAAAAGCTCGTGGTTTAAATGTAATGTCTTTTAGTGGGTTTACTCTACAAGAATTAGAATCAAAAAATGCTCCAGTAGCTGCTCAAGAATTATTATCTCAGTTAGATATTTTAATTGACGGACCATTTATAGAAACCTTAGCTATTCACTCTCCTAATTCTCTAGTTTCTTCTAGTAATCAAAGAGTGAGAGTATTTAATCCAGCATTAAAAAATCAATTAAACTGGGCAAGCGATCGCCTAGAAATTCATGTACTAAAAGATGGCAGTCGGATATTTACTGGTTATTGGGGACAATTAGGTTTAGGAGAGAATTAGGGTTTGCTGAAAAAGTCTTTTTTAAGGAGTAGGGGAGTAGGGAAGTAGGGGATAATTTTTTTGCCCAACTATGCGCTAAAAATGCGCTCCTTTTTGAGCATGAAGAACTGAAAACCATGTACTTTTTCAATATCTAAAAAGGTTAAAGCCTTTATTTGGTAATTATTTGAGATTTAATCAGCAAACCCTAATTAAAAAAACGTTGAGAGCAAAAAAATAGCAATCCTCATTCGGTAATATCATGTCCGGATAATTAGTGATAAAAAACTTTCTCCTTCTTCTCCTGTTCTTCTTCTTCCAACTTCAGTCTTCCCTCCTGACTCCTGACTCCTGACTCCTGACTCCTACGCCGTTATTTATTTATAACTGTTCAACCGGACATGATATAAAGTTTCAAACCTGAAATTGGATTGCTATATTTTTTAGTCAAAATTTACAAGTTATTAAGAATAATTACTTTGCCATTTGAATGTAGTAAAAGTAATTATCTCTTTTTCCTGATGTTACGAGCCATACTTGTGAAATCTATTTCAGAATTAGAATCACTAATACTACGAGGCTTTACAGTAGTAGGGGTAGAAGTAGAAGATTCTGTTGAACTAGAAGTAGAAGATTCTGTTGAACTAGAAGTAGAAGATTCTGTTGAACTAGAAGTAGAAGATTCTGTTGAACTAGAAGTAGAAGATTTTGTTGAACTATAAGTAGATATGCTAGAAGCATAGGAAGCAGTTTTAGTTTCTCCTATAGTTTCTTTCACTTTCATAGAAGAAGCACTCTTTTCTGTCTCTCCTTCTATCAAATTAATCTTACCTGCTGCTTTGGGATAGCTCCTCTTAACTGCAATAGATTTCCGCATAAAGTCTACATCACCAAGACTACTTGCACTATCTGCATCTAGGAAAAAATCTTCCTTTGGTTGGTTATCGTCCTGATTACCGCCAAATAGTCCAAACAATGCTCCGATAAATCCACTCATCTGTTTTTATCCTTAATGTATTATGTTGATATTTTTATGTTATTTAACACTTTATCATAATTTATCACAAAATTTCACAAAAATTCTCATAATTTTTTTTATCTGCCAAAAATCGTCAGAAGTCAAGAATAAGGAGTCATAAGTCAGGAATCAGGGACTAGGAAGATGCACCCGATGTCTAATACCATTTCTCAAAAACTTTTCTACATTTTGTTGAGTAGGGGAGTGGGTAGGGATGTTGCATGCAACGTCACTACAGGGAGAAGCAAACATAAGA
>NZ_JAAHHG010000194.1 GCF_010692555.1 Okeania sp. SIO3B5
CTTCTCTGATGGAATGCCTTTAGGAATCTCTGGAACATTCAACTTCATGTTAGTATTCCAGGCCGAGCACAACATCTTAATGCACCCATTCCATATGTTAGGTGTAGCAGGTGTATTCGGTGGTTCTTTATTCAGCGCAATGCACGGTTCTTTGGTAACTTCTTCCTTAGTACGTGAAACAACTGAAACAGAATCTCAGAACTACGGTTACAAGTTCGGTCAAGAAGAAGAAACTTACAACATCGTAGCAGCTCACGGCTACTTCGGTCGTTTAATCTTCCAATATGCGTCATTCAACAACAGCCGTTCCTTACACTTCTTCCTAGGAGCATGGCCAGTAGTAGGTATCTGGTTCACAGCATTAGGTGTGTCCACAATGGCCTTCAACTTGAATGGTTTCAACTTCAACCAGTCCATCATCGATTCTAGTGGTCGTGTGGTAAATACTTGGGCAGATGTAATCAACCGCGCTAACTTAGGTATGGAAGTAATGCACGAGCGTAACGCTCACAACTTCCCTCTAGATTTAGCTGCTGTAGAAGCTCCTTCTATTAATGGTTAATTTCTAGTTGATTGATTGAATCTTAAATTATTAAAAAAAACCCTCCTTTTGGAGGGTTTTTTTTTGATTTCTTTGATGGATGAAAAATTTTAAGATAAAGGTTGGATAAATATGAAAATTACTCACAAAATTACAAAGCCAATATCTGTTATTTGCACAGCTCTGGCATTAATATTTGGGTCTTTCAATAAAGAAGTAAATGCACAAAATGTAACAGATGCTCCAGGAGGTAGCACAGCTTGGAAGAACCTATCCCACTATTTTAAACAAACTTATTTATTTAAGTAAAATATGCTTGAAAAGCTTGATTTTTCACTTTTAATTATCAAAATATTTAGGGTTTTTAGCAAAAATATTATTAGTGTGATAGGTTCAATTCTGTTTCTACTACAAATGAGTCAGATTGTGCAGCTAAAGCAGGACAGAAAATGAGCAGTTTAGTAGCAACAGGACTAATTAGGGCTTGCTGAAAAAGTCTTTTTAAGGAGTAGGGGAGCGGGGGAGTAGGGGAGTAGGGGAGTAGGGGAGAATTTTTTTGCCCAACTATGCGCTCTTTAATGCGCTCCATGCATGACCATGAAGAGCTGAAAACCATGTACTTTTTCAATACCTAAAAATGCTAAAACCTTTATCTGGTAATTATTTGAAATTTAATCAGCAAACCCTAATTATTAATTATTAATTATTAATTATTCCTTCTTGAAAAAAAATGAAATTCATTATCGCTATTTATCAAATTTCCTAAAGTAAACTAATATCACATATTAATTTTGCTGTCAAATTATAGCGGTTTTCACTCATGTTGACTACAAAACTTCTGCCCTCAGCATAAGTGCTTCACAGGTGTAAAAAAAAATCAATAACTTGAGTAAATTTAAAGATGATTATTTGGAACGATAAATTCAGGAATTTTGAGCATAATAAATTAATCAGGTTGATTTTTCTGAGTGGAATACTATTTATTTCTAGTTGCAATATATACCCCGAAACTCAAACAGAAAAACTACCAGAAACTTTACCTGTAGAATCACCTCAACCACCTCAAGTAACTCCCTACGTTACCGAGGCAAAATTAATGGCAGTTGGAGATATTATGATGCACGGTATGCAAATCAAATCTGGTTATAATTCTCAAACTAAAACTTATTCTTATCAAGGTTTTTTCACAGAAGTAAAAGATATTTTATCTGCTGGTGATTGGGTAATTGGTAATCTAGAAACAACATTAGCAGGACCAGAATCTGGATATACAGGATATCCTTTATTTAATGCTCCGGCAACATTAGCTGATGCTATTAAATGGGCAGGTTTTAATATTTTAACTACTGCTAATAATCATTCATTAGATAGACGAGAAAAAGGTCTGTTGAAAACTCTAGAAAATTTACGCGATCGCGAGATTTATCCAGTAGGTACAGCAGCATCTTTAGCAGAATCTCAAGAAATTTTAATAGTGGAAAAAAATGAAATTTTGATGGCTTTTTTAGCTTACACTTACGGCACTAATGGCATCCCAATTCCTCAAGGGAAAGATTATTTGGTAAATTTAATTGACGAACAAAAAATTATTCAAGATATTACTAGGGCAAGAGAAAAAGGAGCAGATATTGTGACAGTGTCTCTACATTTTGGTGCAGAATATCAACGTCTACCTAATACTGAACAAAAACAATTAGTGGAAAGTTTGGTTAATGGAGGAGCAGATATTATTTTGGGTAGTCATCCTCATGTAGTTCAACCCTATAAAATATTTAATGTTCCATCAGAAAGTGGAGATACTCGTCAAGCAGTTGCGATTTATTCTATGGGAAATTTTATTTCCAATCAAACGAAAAAATATACTAAATTGGGAGTTATTTTTCAGGTTAATATTCAGAAAAATTTTCCAGAAGAAACTATTGAAATTTCTGGTGTAGAAGCTTTACCGACATGGGTACATCGTTATCGAAAAAATGGAAAATTAAACTTTCGGGTTTTACCATTAGAGGAAGTTGTTAATACTAAGAATGATTCTTTACTTAAGTCTAGAGATTATTTGTTGCTAGAAAAATATTTAACTCAAATGAATAGTCATATTAATTCGTTAAATAAATAATATAGAATCCGGTTGAACAGTTGTCATTGCCACGATAGGAAGCAATCTCGTTTCACCCCTGAGATTACTTCCTTCCGCTCCGTTCCAGTTGCAATGACGCAGATTATAGTAATAGTAATTATCCAGATTTAATATAAGTCCAGTAGGGTGCGTTAATGAAATGTAACGCACCGCCTCTTCCAAATATTTCGCTCAGTTACGCTGCGCTAACGCACCCTACTGGACTAGAAAAATATTTAACTCAAATGAAGAGTCATATTAATTTCTTAAAAAAGGGAGTAAGGGTTCAATAATTAATAATTAATAATTAATAATTACCGGAAAATTGTGGGTATGCGCCTTCCCTTTTAAGGGGGTATAAAAAAGAGCATACTCCATATTTCAAGCCTCCTTATTGCAGAGGTACTGATAACTGATAACTGATAAATTAAATGACCTCTCCTTGAAAAGAAGAGGATTGATGCTTAAGGAATTTTTTTTCTTACTTCTTATTTCTTACTTTTGACTTTTGACTTTTAACTTTTGTTTTTCTGCTACACTTTGTGGTGCGGAATGTGGGTTTAAAGGAGAGGGTTTAAACCTTAATTATTCGGTAAAGAAAAGCATAATCAGGGCTTACGCAGAAACCTCGTTATAATGCAAAATTTACTCATTTGAAAAACAATAACCAGGGCAATAAACCCGGTTCCTTGTTTAGGTGCTTCAATAATTAATAATTGATAATTGATAATTACCTCTCCCTAAAAAGAAGAGGATTGAATAAAAAGAAAATATTTTCTTGTTTCTCCTTTAAAGGAGAGGATTTTTAACTTAATTATTCGGTAATATCATGTTCGGATAATTAGTGATAAAAAAAACTGTCTCCTCTTTATTCTTTCTTCTTATTTCTTCCCCTCCTGGGAGGGGTTAGGGGTGGGTTGACTCCTAACTCCTGACTCCTGACTCCTCAGTCGTTTATTTATTTACCTGTATTACGAATAATAAAGTTAAGTAGACTAGAAAAGGTGAACATATTATCCTTTTTTTTAATATCAAACACTATATGAGGTGATTATGCCTAGTTCTTCCACTGGTCCGCAACAAATCAGTATTAACCCAAGTGGCAAGTTAGTAACAGTTGCTGCATTTGCTCAATCAAGTGGTAATCAAACAGTAAAAATTGTTGACTCTAATGGTAATGAAGTATTTTCTGCTTCTGGTAGCAGCAGAAGTGGTGGAGTATTCACCTATATCGGTGGTGGTAGCTTCACATCAGCAGGAGATGGAAATTACACTGTCACCCTAACCGAAGGTTCTGATATATTAGTGGGTGAAGACGCTATTATAGAAAAAGGCGAAGTCTTTTTGCACCGATACTCTTTCATCACTAATGATGGTGGTTCTAATGCAAAACCCGACTTTAATGACCTTTTTGTAACTCTCTCTGTATTTGGTTACACTGGTTAATCCAGTAGGGTGCGTTAATGAAATGTAACGCACCGTCTATCGCAAATATTTCTAGCAAAAATAACTTTCCTTCATAACTGAAGTTCGCAAATATCAAGCGTTTGCTCGAATAAATAATATTTATAAATAGAAAATCCAAATATGGCAAAGTTTATGGTAATTGGTATTACTTCTGCTATGATGCCTTTACTTGAAGCAGCATACAACCCAACTATCTGCATAGGGTCTTCCGTCTCTCACCGTATTAGTATTCGGCTCTGTATACTGATTTATCCACGGCCACGGAGCTTGCACAGGGTCACCACACTTCTTATCATTCTTTTCATATTTGCCGTGCGTATTCTTATTTGATACCCAAACAAAGGGCACTTGAGAACAACTTTTCAAGTCACCATAACTGGCAGCACAAATCTCTTGTCCAGTCCTACCAATATACGAAAATGGTACATAAGTAGCTTTTGAGCCAGGTTTAGATGAGCAAATTTTATCAGCATCAGACTTTGTAACAATTGCTCTAACATTTTCAATTTCTTGAGTGGTAATTTCCCTTCTACCTTCCTCAATTATGTTTTCAACTTCTTGCTTAAAATTTTCTAGAGCTTCTTTCTGTGCTTTCTGTATTTCATCAGGTTTTAACTCTTTGACTCGCTCTTTAAGGTTTTGAACCTCTGCATCTATTTTACCAAAATAGGCAGCTAAACCTACAATTGCAATTAGTAGTGTAACCAACGCCCCTAATTCAACCTTTCTCAGAAAATCCATTTTTACACCTCCAGCTAAATTTTAGTCATAGCTTTTGTCTATTAATTATCTATTAATTTAGAACTTTTTTTTAGCTTATAAGTTAATTGTTTTTTTAGTATATATAATAGTATAGTCAGGACTTACGCAGAGATTCTACATATAGAGGGCGAATGCCATTCGCCCCTACAGATGGTGGTTTCGAGGTAAATTTGCGTAAGTCCTGATAATTTGAAATACATTTAATTGTGCAAATATAAGAATCTCCCCAAATTCCCCTCCTGGAAGAGGTTAGGGGTAGGTCTCCATCTCCCCATCTCCCCATCTCCCCAAAAAGGTACTTTATCAACCAGATTCTATATTACTTTCATCTCCAGCTTTTAACTCAATTACTTCTGTAGGTATAATTTTCCGAATAGTTGTTTCCGCAGGTTGTAAATTAGTTTGATTTGATGGTTTAACGTAACTATTTTTAATTTCTTCAAGCCAATTAATCATTAAAACTTCTATTTCTTCAAAAGTTTGTTTGTCTTGCAATTCTGATAGAAACTTAGTTGTAAATTGCTTGACTAACTGTTGTCTAAGTTTGATACTAACAGGGTCTGGAGGTACATCTGTTTGATAGATTTTTTGTGGACTTGTCGCAATTGTACTTGATATTTGTATCACTAAATTATTAGCAATTTTATCCGGTAAACGACGTAAAAAAGGTATTTTTTGTAAACGTCTATACATAGATAATTGCTGCATAGACTGTTCAACCTGATAGCGTAAAAAATCTTCAATATCTGGATAAATTTCTGGAAGAACTCTACAAGCAGTCACTTCAAGTATATTGTTAATAATTTCCTGAATATTTCCATGGTCATTTTTATCTACACCAACTTTATCTGATTTATTTTTTGATTCAAATATCGCTTTTTTTAGAGAACCTTTACTAATATTATTCTGAAGCTGATTGATACTCCCACTTACCACAACTTGAATTATTTCCTTAGCAAAACTACCAATTAGTTGGAATCGGATATTTGTGTATAACTCTTTCATATCTGGTAATTTAACTTTCTGTAAACGAATAAATGCAGTAATTATTCGCAGTGAAGGTAGCCAAGGTTGTAGTAAAAAAACATCATACCAACGCTTTTTAACAGCCCCCCACAAACTTAAATTAGAACGACAACTTATTAGTAAAGTCCGCCCAATAAACTCTATCCAAAATATAATCATCCAAGGTAAATCTACTAACCAAAATCTATCTACAAATTCCCCATTTTTACCCAAATCACGAAAGTAAAATGAGTGCATTAAAAACTGAATATTTTCTGAAAAAAAATCCAACTCTTCTTCCCATTGATATCTTTCTAAATATTGACTACTCCAGAAGGTATCAAAGGCTATTTTTGATGATTTATCTGCCAACAAAATTTCTGGTGCTAAATATTGGAGCAAGTTTAATGACTGTAAAATTTGAAGAGTAGGAGTTAAACTCATATTACTATCTGGAATCTGACTATAAATATGTTGCTTCATCCGGTATTTTATTTGAGTTAAAACTACAATCTGATTAACTATCTGGAAATCATAATCTTTATCAATTAATTCTGTACTACGATCGCGTAATTCTTTGAGTAAAGGTTCTATGTCTTCTCCTTCCAGACCTTTTTTTTCGAGTAATATCTTCAGTTCACGAACTGCAATTAGATAATTTTGTGAATCTCGGAATGGCTTTATTCCTTTAATTAAATCATACTGTAATTTCGGCTCATACAATAATATTAAAGGGCGAATTTTTCTGTTGAAAAATTCTAACTGACTTTGCCAACCTTGTGTTTCTAAGTAATTTTCATCCCAAAACATCTGTACTGCTTGTGAAAAACTTTCTTTTCTGGTGTGAGTAGTGAATATTTGCCGAATTTTTGCTAAATTTCCATAATTATCAATGACTTTAAATGGAGGGCGATTAATGAAAATTTCAAAGCTACTAATGCGTAAATCGCCTAATAAATTTTCTACTATTGGTGACTCTAAACCATTTTTTTCTAACTCTTCTTGTAGCTTATCTACTTTTTGGAGATATTTTTTTTGAGGAGTATCAGTAATTGTTTGTAGATATAAATCTATTTTTAAGTACCAATGACGGATTTTTATATAGGTAACATCAAATATTACTAACATTACATTAGCAAGAATTAGTAATGCCATAATTCGTTCACTTACTAATAGTAAACGTGAACGGTGAGACTTCGGAAATTTTTTGGATAACATAGTTAGGGTTTGCTGAAAAAGTCTTATGGGTGAGGGTAGGCAACAGGCAACAGTTTAGACTATTTGCTACGGCCAAATTTTCGGCATTGTCAGGGAAAAGTATTAGCATTTTGAGGCTACAACAGCCAAAAACCTTGCACCCCCTCAGCAATATTTAACCCTGGAAGCCTTTACAGGTATTGATTACAATTTTATTCAACAAGCCCTATATAGTTGAGAATTCAAATTTTCCTATTGCTAAACCCTTAGTATATTATTGTAGAGCAACATTATTGACATTCTCCCGACACTCCCTTAAAGGAGAGCGCGGGTATAAATGCCAACATTTTGATAAATTAACGTAAGCATTTAGCTGTCAGGACTTCCCTGCGGGATGCTACGCAAACAGCACTTCAGCTATTGCCTTTAGTTTGAGATAAAAGCTTTACTAATTTAGGTATAATTTATACTTATTACCAAAGTCAGCTTTAAAGTCTATATTTATTTAGGGGTTGCTGATTAAATATCAAAGCATTGATATATAGATACTTTAGCTTTTTTAGGTCTTTAAAAAGTATAGGGTTTTCGTCTTCCGGCAGCTCAAAAAGTTAGGATTTTGGACTGACTATGGCAGAAAAATCAAGGGATAATTCTTACTACTGCCTCCTCGCTCCCATACCCATTTCTCCTGTCTCCTGTCTCCTGTCTCCTGACTCCTACCCCCACCACTCATACTTTCCATACGCAAACCCTATTTAAACTTCCTCATGAGAGCTGACAGCTGACAGCTAATAGCTGTTTGCGTAGCATTCCGCAGGAAATGCTTACAAATCAACCAACCATTTGTTATGACTTAGTAGTAAATTCTATTCCCATCCAACTACCTCCATTATTACTAGAATGACTAGCTTTTTCAGCTATCTCTAGAACTAAACCAGCTTCCATCAAAGAGAATGGTTCAGTATCTGGATTATTAGCACAATCTAGAAAATTTTCAATCAATCCATTAAACCAATTAGTATGACCAGGATCGTCAAAATATGTAGGTACAAAAATGTGTTGAACTGGTTTATCTTTAACGCTTAAAAATACATCATTATTCTCGATACTAATTTCTCCTTCTGTTCCCTGAATTCTGTAATAAGCTTTTGGAATAGAACCTAAAGAACTGACACTAATATTGATTAATTTGTTCTCCCAATCTAAACAAAAAACAGCTACATCTTCAAGTTGATTATTTGTTTCATTAAAACTTCTAGTATGTGCAGATATACGTTGAGGGAAACCACCAAATAAAGTTTGAGCAACAGAAATTGCATCTAAACCATGGTCTATCATTATACCACCACCAGATAGTTCATTGTCTTTTCCCCGTACACCTGGTTGAAAACCTACACCAAATATATTAAATGACGCAAATAAAGGTGTTCCTATTTCACCTGAATTAATTAAGTAAGCAGCGTGAACTATTGACGGAGCAAATTTATAGTTATGACATGGATATAAAATACGTTTTCGTTCGTTTGCTATATTGATTAATTCATAATACTCAGCTTTATTTAAAACTAATGGTTTTTCACATAAGACGTGCTTATCTGCTGCTAATGCTTGTTTAATATTTTCTACATGAAAAGTATTAGGCAAACAAATATCTATTACATCTATTTCACTAGAATATTCTTCTAATAGATCGCTAAATTGTTCATAAACTCGGATATTTGCATATTGTCGAAGGGCTGCTGCACGTCTAGATGTTACTGGATCTACTACTGCTGTGAGATGAATATCAGAACGCTCTCTGTATACTGGTACATGGGCTTTCTCTGCATTAAATCCAAAACCAACAATCGCTACTTTCACAATCTAAAATCCTCTTAAAGTATATTAATTTTTAAAATTTTTGTAACAAAACTTATAATTTTTGTCAAGTATTTTTTTTAGAAGTCCACTCCTAAATATCCTTGTAATTTTATTATGGATAATTTTCATCCAATTTAACTTAATAATTTAGTAATCATTGTTTAAATAAGTTAAATTTTTTCTGGAATCAAAAATCTCAACTAAGAAATAGATATTTCTCAGATATATAGCATCTACGTTTGGATTATAAATATATTTTTGAAGAAAAGGAAGAAGGAAGAAAAAAGGTAAGCATTAAGCTATATGATAATGAATTATTACTGAAACCCAGAGTCTCTATTTCAAGAGGTTAACTAAATTGACTAACTAATGTTAAAGTAATTTATAAAAATCATGCCAATATCAAATCAATTAAGCAAGATGAAAATTACAATTCCCAGCAATAACGGCGAGACTTTTTCCGCTTACTTAAAAACACCTACTTCTACACCTGCTCCTGGATTAATAATTATCCAAGAAATTTTTGGAGTTAATGAAGTAATGCGCAATATAGCTGATGAATATGCTCAAGCAGGTTATGTGGCAATAGTACCTGATTTATTTTGGCGTCAAGAAGCAGATATTGAACTTACCGATAGCTCTGAGGATGACTGGCAAAAAGCATTTGAACTTTACCAAAATTTTGATGAAAATAAAGGAATTGATGATTTAATTTCTACAATGAAAACTCTCAAAGAATTACCAGAATGTACTGGCAAAATTGGCAGTGTAGGTTTTTGTTTAGGAGGAAAACTCGCTTATTTAATGGCTACCCGTTCCCAAGCAGAATGTAATGTTAGTTATTACGGAGTTGCCATAGAAAAAAATCTTGATGAAGCGGCTAATATTCAAAATCCATTAATGCTTCATCTTGCTGAAAAAGATGAATATGTTTCTCCAGAAATTCAGTCTCAACTAAAAATTGAACTGAGTAATTATCCTTTAGTAACAATACATTCTTATTCAAATGTTAATCATGGCTTTGCTCGGATAGAAGGAAAAGACTATAACTTAGAAACTACTAATCTTGCCCAAAGTCGCACTATGGAATTTTTCCAAAAATATCTTGACTAAATTTTTAGTTTGATACTTAATCGCTATTTTTTAACCCACTCCCAATAACGAAGTCAGAAGTCAGAAGTCAGAAGTTAGAAGTTATTTTTGTAACGGGGATTTGAGCAACTCTCCAAAAATATTTCGCCTTAAAAGGCAGGGTTGCGCGACCCAATTATTTTGATAAATTGATTATTCCAGATTATATCTCAATACGGTTCAGTTAAGACGAAAACTCCTATAATATGGAACCATTAGATAGGTTTTTCAAACTACAGAACTGCAAAAAAAATCCTTAACTGAACCGTATTGGATTATCAAAATAATGTAGGTCTAAAACCCCGCCTTTTAAGGCGCAATATTTTTGGAGCCTTGCTCAAATTCCCGTTACAAAAATAACTTATGACTTATGACTTCTGACTTCTGACTTCGTTAAATCTGGTTGATTAACTACCATTATTGGGAAGGTTTTCCTGAACCGAAGTTAAGGCAGATAATAAATTGAATAAGGAATATAAGCAAAGCAAGTAATTTATTAATTAGAAATGATAACTACACAAAAATCACTGATAATCAGAACTTCCAGAATTTCCCAGCTATACTAAAAAAAAATTTTGCTTAAATGCCATTACTGACAGTCAAGAACTATATATAAATTTATAGAATATTAGTATTGTTGTAAGTATTTCCTGCGGAATGCTGCGCAAACAGCCGTCAGCTATTAGCTAGCCTCCTATAGGAGGAACTGCGTTATCAGCTATTAATTTTGGGTCTGCGTAAAAGCAACCTTTGAAATAAAAAAAGAATAAAAAGTTACTGCCAAAGTCCGTGGACAAAACCTGAGAAGTAATTATTCATTACTAATTGCTGTTAACGTAGTTCCTCCGGAGGAGGCTAGCTGAATGCTTACATATTGTTATCTATGTAGATTATAATCAATGAAAATTTTATCATTAACTTCTATTGTTGCTGCCACAGTAATTGGATTTTTAAATCTTCCTATAAATAATCGTTCTGCTGAAGCTCAAACTACAAATTTTTTCTGTGGGAGAATCGGGGCAACTCCAGCAACAATAGCCACTAAACAAGGCCAAAATATTCCAATTATTCTCTGGAACTCTAATAATTATTTTACCGAATCAGGAGAAGATGCTCTGACTAGATGTACTAGAGTATCTGGAATTTTATCTGCCCAACAAAGAAATGGATATCGAAGTATCACTGTAAGTATTTCTAAAAACGGGCAGCCAATGATTTGTGCTGCTAATCCTCAAGATGGTTCTTGTAGATTATTATATCAAATTCCTAATGGTCAAAATCCTCAACAAGCTAGACAAGAATTATTGAGAAGAGTTACTAATCCTCAGCCAAATTTACCACCAATTACCATTTATTAAAGGAATAAGTATTGAGCAGAAAAAATGTTATGTAGATGTAGCGATAGAATTTCTACAAACAATGGGCTGGAATACTTAATCAAGCACAACTAAATATCAAGTCCTGATAATAGCGCGATAATTCCTTTGTACCTCACAACCTTAATTTTTTTCCTTCTGCCTTTATCCTCTTATACAAGGGTTACTTTCTCCTTTTTCTCTTCTCTTTTCTCCTAACTAACTGACTCCTCTCTAATTATTTAAAATTGTTCAACTGGACATGATCAAATTAGGGCTTGCTGATTAAATCTAAAAGCATTGACTGATATTGGTTTTAGAATTTTTTGGTCTAAAAAAGTGCCAGTTTTTCAGCGAAAAAAGCTCAAAAAGCTAGTATTTTGCGACGATTATGGCAGAAAAATCATTCTTACAATTGTTACTCCTACCTCCTCGCTCCCAAGCCATTTCTCCTGTCTCCTGTCTCCTGTCTCCTCCCCCGACTAAAAGACTTTTGAGCGCAAACCCTAATTATTTGTTTGAAACTCGGCTCAAGTAGGTAGGCAAAATTATTTTTTATCTACTTATCTAATTAATTAACCATTGCCTCATGCTATCCCCTTATTTCTATTTTTATCGAACATCAATTCTAGAAAATGAGGCTTTTTCAATCTCTCTTTCTTCTGATGTTTTTAAACTAAAGTCACTGGTGACTTTTTCTCCATACTCCATTACATAATTACTTCCTTTTTTGACATACTCCCCGACCTAAAGGTGCGGGGATTCTCCTGAAACCAGGATTCTTGGTTCAATGAGTCCACTTAAATCAGATACCTGACGATACCTAAGCCAGAGATGGTTCTCACGCCTGCGCGTTTGCTCTATTCCAAGAGCCTGTTCCCGTATGCCCTACGGTACAGTTTAAACCTAAAAAAATTGGTTCTCTGGTACTTGATGCTTAGAGCTTTTCTATGCACAAGCATTCCTGTGCAAAACCCCATAACTCTTCTCTTGGTCAGCATTCCCTTGCGCCTAACGGCGACGCGGGGTCTGACCGCAGTTTTCAAGGTGCAAACGCTACAGTTAAGTAGCTATAGGTTTTTAGAGCGGTTGAATACCTTTCCGCTGTTTCGATCATAACATAAAGTCCCCCTAAAAGGGGGAGGCTTTAAACCCAATTTTTCGGTAAATTTTTCTGGGCATTGCTGAATTAAGGTATGAAAGTAGGTTTATAGGGAATAGGGAACACCGCAGTTGGGAACAGGGAACAGTTAATATTAACAAGTAGTTCAAACCATCCAAAATACAAAATCCAAAATATAAAATTATCAAATTATACCCAGAATCAGCAACGCCTTTTTCTGTTAAGAAAGTTGTGGGTAATGGATAGCTAAAAGGGGAAGGCTTTAAACCCAATTTTTTGGTAAATAGGGAACAACGGGGAAATTTTTTCCCCTGATTCGATTCATTATTATTCGATACCCTAACCAACTCTTTTGCGTGCTATAGGCTCTGAATAATTTTCTTAATTTTTTTATAATAAAGCTTAAGTCTTTCCGAAATAACCAAGAAATTATTTCAGAACTACCTAAATTTTTAATGTAATCTAGTTTAAAATGTGAAAATATAAACTATTGCGAATGAGTTAAGGAGAACATAATGACAGAAATAGGTACTACAGAAGCAGCATTCCTTTTAAATATATCTACAGCTAGACTCAGAGT
The DNA here is from genome assembly GCF_010692555.1 of Okeania sp. SIO3B5. Taxonomy (GTDB): domain Bacteria; phylum Cyanobacteriota; class Cyanobacteriia; order Cyanobacteriales; family Microcoleaceae; genus Okeania. The sequence continues at coordinate 13,138 of NZ_JAAHHG010000194.1, forward strand.
TCTGTTAAAACAAGGACGGGTTAAAGGAGCGCGAAAAGTTAAAAGATTTTGGATAATTCCTCTAAATGGTCGTGGAATGCCAGAAATTAGTTCTGGTAGTCGAGGGCCGGAAGGAACTTGGAATAAAGGAAAACGTACAGGCAATACCTTTATTCATGTGCTGCGAAAAGTGATAGATGATAATCGAGATAATGGTACAACTGATCCAGCAATTGCGGTTAAGATAGGGGGACGAAACGATTACTGCCACGAAGCGGAAATATTAGGACCCTGCAAAATTGTATATCACCCCCACAAGCCTAACAAAAGTCAGGCAGGGGGAGCGCGCTTATGGATAGAAGTAGAGCCAGACGTTCAAATTACTCGTAAAATTTTCCAAGACCGAGAACCAAAAGGTTTTGGCTAATCTCAATTAAGCAGCCAAATCATCATTATTGAAGAGCTCAAAAATCTGCCGACAGAAGTATTTCAGTTTGGCAGCAGATTCTGTTGTGGGTTGGGTATTTCCCACAAAACGCCAGCCACCCACCGTTGATAATTTCCATTGTTCTCCACGATGATCGTAACCAGCAACTTCCACTCCAATTACACGAGAATAAGCTTCAATAGGATCTTGATATAAACGAATTTGCACCAATAAACAACGACTTTCGAGAGACCGACTTCTACCAGGCAAATGAAAACCAATATCTATAGAATCTGGGTCAACCAACTCCAAAGTATCTGGGTCATTCATCCAGGGCTTAAGATCGACCTTAACATCTACAAATTGGGACTTAAATAAATTTACTACTGAAGCAATTTTACTAGCTACTTTAAAATTTTTGGCCTGTTCTGCAGCATTTACCATATATACTCCTCAAGAATAAAATTTCAGATTATTAACTAACTAATTTAATTGATACTTCCCGACCTAAAAGTCCGGGAATTCTTAAGCAATCCAAAAGTGGATTCTTAAAGGCATTATCAAAGTGCCTCTACTGACTTCTTTGAGAGAAAATTTCAAAGTTGTCGCTACTTTTTTGAGGATATTCGCTGCGCCATTAATATCTGCATTTACTAATAAACCGCATTGAGTTTGATATAAACCTCGTTTAATTCGTTTTCCAGATGCTTTCCAGCTTTTGGGTTTTTCACCGATAGTTGGCAGGAAATCACCATCTAAAAACGATGCTTGTGAGGTGTAGGATTCTTCGGTTTCTATCAACTCTATGCCGTATAATTCGCATAACTGACTAATCCGTTCTTTCAGTTTTGCTGTAGGGATTTGTACAAACTTTTGGTTGTTTTTGCCTCCAATGTTAATACTATTTTTTTGTCCTTTATTCCAACCAAAAACTATTCGGCCAATGCCATATTTTAAGCAGTTGTTGATAACTAATCTTGCTGCTTTATTAACAGCATCGTGCATTTGTCGATTACGTTTCTCAGTTATGCAAGCTAGTTTTTTTGACCAAAATCCTTGGGGTTTACCTTCTTTAATTGTCGCAATTTGTTTGTTGTACCATTGATTTTTTGACTTAAGGTGTTTACCATCAATAATGAAACTTGTCCCTACATTTGAGATACAACTTAACCAATTATCTACCCCGTGGTCAATGCCTAAGACTTTGGCTTTATCTAACTGCGGTTTATCAGCTTTTAACTCATAAACCCATTGGATATAAAAGCAACGGTTACGGGGTAGAATCCTAATTTCTCTGATTTCTTTAAACTCAAGATTACTAGGAAAATCTAAGAAAAAACTGTCAATTTTAAATGCTACTTTAACCTTTCGTCCTAGAGGTACTTTAACTTTACCCTTTTCCAACTTTAAAGCTTGTTTGGGGTAAGTTACAACTTCCATTCCTCCTTTTTTACGGTATTTAGGCAATTGAGGCTTATCGGTTAATTCTCCTTTTTTGTGCTTCTTAGAAAGTTCTTTATAGGACTTAAATGCTTCTGCTACCCCTCTAAGAGTTTGTTGTGCTGCTTGAGAATACAAAAAGTTATAATTTATATTGGACTTTAGCTTTTTTTCTAAGTCGTATTTTCCTGTAATATATCCAAACTTAAAATACCATTGTCTGGCTAAATAAATCCCGCAATTAATAAGCTTATTTGCTGTGATACATAAGTATTCTAAAAACGGGAGATTTTCTGAACTTTTAATTAACTGTTGTTGACATCCATACATCTTTATTACCTCCAGACTATTATGATAACATTAAAGAATAAAAAATGACAACTTTTTAAGGTGATTAAAATCGCCCGTTCGTTTTTCATCCACGCTTTAAAAAGACGTGGCTTTCAAACTTTCGTCCTTTTTTCGTAAAAACCAAAAACTGTGATTATTGAGACAATTATTAATAATTTTAGATTTTCTACTTATTTCAGGACTTATACATAACCACCACACATGGTAGAGTTTAACGCCCGTTAACCCCTACAAATGGTGTATAATTTTACCTTTTGCGTAAGTCCTGTTATTTGTGAAAGAAAGGGTAAAACAATAGCTTCGACGGTTTAGGCTTGATTGGGGCTAAAATTTTTCGTTTAAGTCCAAATATCAACAGCCAAAAAGAAAATAGTTAACCTTTGACTTGACTACTTTTGAATTGATAATGCTAGTATCAAAATAATGAACCTAATTTATAACATCTTATGCTTCAATATCTTGTGGCTCTTATAGCAACTGCAATAATTGGTTATACGGTTAATTCATCTGTGAAAGTTATTGATGAAGGAGATGAGGCTTTAGTAGAACGCTTAGGTAAGTATAAGCGTACTTTGAAGCCTGGACTTCAGTTTGTTTTACCTCTACTGGAAAAAATAGCTCACGTTGATACCATCCGCGAAAGGGTCTTGGATATCGACCCTCAGTCAGTCATTACTAAAGATAATTTAACTTTGCAAGTAGATGCAGTAGTGTACTGGCAGATTATAGAAATGGAGAGAGCATATTATGCAATTGAAGATGTAGAAAATGCTATTGATAATATTGTTTTAACTTCTCTGCGTTCTGAAATTGGTCGCTTGCCACTTCAAGAAGTTTTATCTTCAAAAGATGAAATTGATAAAGCTTTGTTGAAGAAATTGGATGAAGCTACCTCTAGTTGGGGTGTCAAGGTGATTCGTGTGGAAGTTCAAAATATTATTTTCCCTGAAAACGTGAAAGCAGCGATGGAGTCAGAAAGGGTGGCTTTAAGTGAGAAAAAAGCCATGCTTGAACAAGCAGAGGGACAAAAAAGAGCTGCTATTGCTAAAGCTCAAGGACAAGCAGAGTCTATAGATGTTCTTTCCAAAATTTTAAATTTGCGCCCAGATAGTCCAGAATTTATGCAATTTCTGATTGCTCAAAGGTATTTAGAAACTAATCAGAAATTAAGTGAAAGTGCTAATTCTAAGGTTCTATTTATGGACCCGAAAGCTATGTCAGAAGCATTAGCTGAATTAGTAGGAGACTCTCCTGATTATTCTCAACTAAACGATATATCTATTTCACCATCTAAACTGAAAAAATCTGATTAGACATCTCCTCCAAAAGAGGGAACAGGGAACACCGGAGCTGGGAAAAGGGAAGAACAATTGATAATTTATGGATAATAATTGATTGTCTTTTTGATTTTTGGAGATGTCTATTAGTATTGTGTTTCATAGATATTGGGAAAGGAATATAGAAACAAGGGTTAACAAAGTCAGAATTAGAAGTCAGAAGTCAGAAGTCAACCCACCCCTCGCCCCTCCCACTCCCAGGAGGGGAAGTAGGGGAATTGAGTTCCGCTCCAAAAATATTGCGCCTTAAAAGGCGGGGTTTTAGACCTATATTATTTTGATAAGAATATTTTTATGATGCTTATATTAAGCGAAATAGACATAGTACAATTGGCAAATATATCTAGCCTGAGAGATGCTATTTCGGTAATAATAAAAAGTCTAAATATTTTTTACCAACATCTTTGAAAAGTATATTTTTCGCAGCTTTGAATAAGGCAGAATAACTATCATCACCACTTGTTTCTAAAGTGTTGATATTTCATCAATTTTTATCAAACTTTTATTAGAGTTTAGTTGGGGTAAATATGTGGGAAGTGAACAGTTGCTACGCATTAAATCAAGATAATCACTTAACATTTTTAAA
>NZ_JAAHHG010000195.1 GCF_010692555.1 Okeania sp. SIO3B5
CTATTTCCTTTGAATTTAATATCTCCTCATCTACAGAATATTGATAGTTGGTTGAAATTTCATTCCTCATCCACTCCTGACTTCTTCCTTCTTCCTTTTGACTTTTGACTTTTGAATTTTGAATTCTTCCTTCTTCCTTCTTCCTTCTTCCTTCTTCCTTCTTCCTTCTAACTTCTTGTGCTAAATGTAATTTATCTATTTCCTTTGAATTTAATATCTCCTCATCTACAGAATATTGATAGTTGGTTGAAATTTCATTCCCCATCCACTCCTGACTTCTTCCTTCTTCCTTTTGACTTTTGACTTTTGAGTTTTGAATTCTTCCTTCTTCCTTCTTCCTTCTTCCTTCTTCCTTCTTCCTTCTAACTTCTTGTGCTAAATGTAATTTATCTATTTCCTTTGAATTTAATATCTCCTCATCTACAGAATATTGATAGTTGGTTGAAATTTCATTCCCCATCCACTCCTGACTTCTTCCTTCTTCCTTTTGACTTTTGACTTTTGAATTTTGAATTCTAACTTCTTCTTTTGAGTTTAATATCTCGTCATCTACAGAATATTGATAGTTGGTTGAAATTTCATTCCCCATCCACTCCTGACTTCTTCCTTCTTCCTTTTGACTTTTGACTTTTGAATTTTGAATTCTAACTTCTTCTTTTGAATTTAATATCTCCTCATCTACAGAATATTGATAGTTGGTTGAAGTTTCATTCCCCATCCACTCCTGACTTCTTCCTTCTTCCTTTTGACTTTTGACTTTTGAGTTTTGAATTCTTCCTTCTTCCTTCTTCCTTCTTCCTTCTTCTAGTGTAACTAGAAATCTAGCACAAGCTATTTTTGCTTTTTCTAATTCATCTAATCCTGTTAACAAATCTGCTTTTTCACAATAACTTTCCACAAATAAATTCTGACTAATCACCTTCTGTAAATGGGGTATTGCTGCTGCCAACTTTCCTAATTCCAGAAAAGAAAAAGCACAGTTACTATGAGCAGAAAGATTTTCTGGATACTGCTTGATTATTTCCTGAAAATAACCAATAGCTTCTGAGTGTAAACCTAATTGTTGATAAACTTTTCCGAGGTTATGAATAGCTACTATTAATTGAGGCTCAAGTTCCAGTGCTTGACGATAATTAATAATAGCCTTTTCTACTTTCCCAAGCTCGAAAAATGCTTGACCTTGGTTATTGTAAAGAGAAGCATTATCTGGTTTTAAACTAATAGCTTGTTGAAATATTTCAATAGCTTCAGAAGCTCTACCTTCCTTGATTAAAATATTACCCCAATTACTATAAGCTTGAACTCGAATTAAAATATATTCCGCCTTACCTTGGGATAAATTAATAACTTTTTGATAACTAAAAATTGCTCGTTCTAGTAAACCTTGTTGTTGTAAAACAATACCAATATTATAGTAAGCTTGAATATGCTGTGGATGATGAGCGATCGCTTGTTCATAATGAATATAAGCTGCAGATAAATTTCCCTGATGCTGAAAAGCTATTCCCAAGTTATACTGAACGTAGTCGAGATGTGGCACTAAACTTAATGCTTCCTGGTATAACGATATAGCTGCTTCTAGTTTTCCCTGCTTTTGATATAACAATCCCCTTGAAGCCTTTTCTTCCGCTAACTTCAATACTTTTGAGGATTCGCTGCTTATATTTCGATAGTAGTGCATTGTAATGAGTTTTGAACTTTGAGTTTATATTATCAGGAGTCAGTAAACGTGATTTCCATTCCGGAATACTTTTCAACAGAGACGCTTTGCAAACGTAAACGCGTAATTAGGAGCATTCTGTTAATTGCCTCTATTGACTGCTGACTCAACTATTTACAGCAAAGTACAGAGATTAACAATTAAATATTCTTAGTGCGGGCATCTTGCCCGCCATAGCATCTTGCCCGCCATAGCATCTTGCCCGCCATAGCATCTTGCCCGCCATAGCATCTTGCCCGCCATAGCATCTTGCCCGCCATAGCATCTTGCCCGCCATAGCATCTTGCCCGCAACGGGTGTACCTCACGCTTAATGAAATCTACTGTAATATCAAGTCTCATTAAGAACGCCATAATAAGTTAACCATCTTTAGTCATCTTTAGATGACTTCTGCTGTGAGCCAAGAAATTTATTTCTTGGCTTGGCGGATAACATGACTTGATATAAGTAATTAGATAGTTTCAAAATCATCACCAGTAATATCTAAATTACTGTCTAATTGCAGGAATTGTATAGCATTATTGTTTTCATCAATATAGTACATCAAACCTTGGTCTGAGTCGTATACTAAGTTTGCATCTTGATTTTGATCGAATTCATCAAGAGTAGTAAATTCGTCAGGATTGAAAGTACCACCAGGCCCAATTAACTCATCAAAGCTATTACCATCAAGCTGTATTTTGTCTTCTCCTGGAGTAAAGTCAGTGAGAGTGTCTACTCCAGAGTCTCCAGGAACAAAATTGTTGAGAGTATCGAAACCAAATACCTGAGTACCATCTTGAATAAATGTCTCTGACTCGAAAAACTCAAAATGGAAAATATCTGCTCCTCTACCGCCTTCTAAGAGGTCATTACCTGCACCACCGTCAATGAGATCGTCCCCTTTACCACCGTAAACCATATCATCACCTGTTCCACCAAGCACAGTATCATTACCACGGTTTCCCGAAACCAGATCGTTTCCTTCTTCTCCAAGAACTAAGTCATCATCTCTACCACCATAGACGCTATCATTTCCGGTACCACCTCTAACATTATCAAACCCTTGACCTCCAAAAACTTGGTCATCTCCTTCTTCACCTCTCACCAAGTCATTATCTCTACCTCCAAATACAGTATCATTTCCATCACCACCTCTAACCGTATCAGAACCTCGGTTACCATGAACTTCATCATCGCCCTCTCCACCATCTACCCAATCATCACCTCTTCCTCCGTAGGCCGTATCGTTACCTTCTCCGCCAAATACAGTATCAGACCCCCGGTTACCGTGAAGTTCATCATCGTCCTCTCCACCATCTACCCAATCATCACCTCTTCTTGCAAAGGCCGTATCGCTACCTCCTCCGCCAAATATAGTGTCTTCGCCACCTCCACTGTCAATAAAATTATCTCTATCAATACCTAAGATCGAATCCCTGCCATTAGTACCAGACACAAACTCGTTGTTATTGTCAGGAGATATAACTGTTACAGGAGCGCCAATTTCAGCAGGATCGCTTGGTGGTTGATTAATAATAGGTTCTTCGTTGCCGAAATCTGGAATAATTGGATTAGGAGCAATTTCTGACATAGTATTTTTTCTTTATTTTAATTAACTAAGGTTGATTTTTTGGATTGAAGCAGTAACATTAATTCGACTATAAATTAGGCAAAAAATATAGAATATGTCATTCATTACAGTATATTTACGCAATAATTTAGACATCAAAAATCTCTGCCTCAAATAAAATAAGACAAATATATTTACATATATTTTTTGTTATTGATTAAGCCTGATGTACGATATTTGTGGAGTAGATGTTTGATTCCCTAGCTGACACATTAGGTTAGTCAAATAGGCGTTTAATCATCTTATTTTGTTTCAGTATTTACAAGTCACATTCCGCATTTCATCACTGAATATTTAGAGCATATTTACGAAAGTGGTGTATAAATCTTGTAGATACATTCCCATTCTTTAGTTTTTATCAAAATAATTGAGTATAAAATCCCGCCTTGATTGGTGATCGGGTTTTTGGAGGCTTGCTCAAATCCCCATTACAAAAATAACTTCTGTACGGGTGGTTCGCGAACCACCCCTACTGACTTATGACTTCGTTAACTCCTCACCCCACTTTAAAATGAGGAAAAATATTTTTTCAGTAGATTGACTAAATACTTCTAAAACATCTTCTTATCACTCTTCTAATATTTTTTGCAACTTCCGGATTCAATTTATATAAAAAAAGTCATTTTTCATATTTATTGGACTTTACTGTGGTTTTCACTGATCAGAAAAAATAAGGAAGGAAAAAGATTTAATTTTAAAAAAGTTAAGCAATTAAGCTTAGATCTAGACAGTGGAAAGTTCTTGAAATAACTATTACTAATTAAGGCTTTCAGCGATCTAAAGGTTAAAAACTCTTTATTCAGAATTGTAAGTACTGTAAGGCTTTTACAGTAATACTTTCAGCCTTCAACACAAATTTTTATTGGGAAGAACTTTGTACTCTCCAGTTAGTTTTATAATAAATAATTAGGGATTGCTGATTAAATCTAAAAGCATTAACATATAAAGACTTTAAGCTTTTTGGGGCCTTTAAAAAGTGCGCCTGTTTCAGCTCTTCATGCTCAAAAAGGAGCGTATTTTAGGCGCATAGTTGGGCAGAAAAATCAAGGGACAATTCTTACTTCTACCTCCTCTAAATTCACCGTTCCTCCTGTCTCCTGTCTCCTGTCTTCCCCTCCTGGGAGGGGTTAGGGGTGGGTTGTCTCCTAACCCTACTAAAAGACTTTTTCAGCAAACCCTAATTAATACCAGTTTGATAAATTTTTGCTACGAATCTCTATTCCCTGTTGCCTATAACTAGAGTTTTATAACATTCTTTTTTCAAATTGGTATAACTAGGGCTTGCTGATTAAATCTAAAAGTATTGAGGGTGCATCTCAATGCGTGAATAAAGCCAAAAATTTATGGCTTTTAGGCAACAGGCAACAGGCAACAGGCAACAGGCAACAGGGAATAGGGAATAGGGAATATATAGGAAAAAAGTCTTTTTGCAAATATGAGATGCACCCAGCATTGACATATAAAGACTTTAGCCTTTTTGGGGCCTTTAAAAAGTACCTGTTTTTCAGCTCTTCATGCTCAAAAAGGAGCGTATTTTAGGCGCATAGTTGGGCAGAAAAATCAAGGAACAATTCTTTCTCCTACCTCTTCTAAATTCCCATTTCTCCTGTCTTCCCCTCCTGGGAGGGGTTAGGGGTGGGTTGTCTCCTGTCTCCTGTCTCCTACCCCAGCAAAAAGATTTTCCATACGCAAACCCTAACTAAATTGTATATCCCTATCAATTACTAGAAATAGATAACTATGGAAACTATTACTGCTGCTCTTAAGGAATGGAATATTGCTATTAATGCTTTAGAAAAAGGTCAAACAATTATGTTGTTAAGAAAAGGTGGTATTCGGGAACAGAAAGGTAATTTTACGGTTGCGTATAAACAAGTTTTACTCTATCCAACCTTTGAACATCAACAGCCAGATTTACTTAAACCAGAATATGCAACTCAGGTAAAAGTTGTAGATTCGGGTTGGCATCCTGAGAAAATTAAAATAAGCAGTTTTGCTGAGATTACTCATATTTTGTCAGTCAGTGATGAATCTATCTTAAATAAATTGTTTATCTATCATATTTGGAATGAAAAATTTGTCAGCGATCGCCTAAAATGGAAACCTCAACAACCACTTTATATTTTACTTTTAAGAACTTATAAACTTTCCCAAAACTGTGAGATTTTTTATCGTCGCGAATATGGAGGTTGTCGTTCCTGGATAGAGTTAAATCAAACAATTAGCATGACTAATTCAGTTCCTGTTTTTACTGATGATAATTATCAGAGCTTATCCGCAGAAATTTGTCATATTTTGACCGAATAATTAAGATTTAAAGTCTCTTTTTTTAAGAATAAATAGGGTTTGCTGAAAAAGTCTTCTAGTGAAGCAAGGGAACAGGGAACAGGGAACAGGGAACAGGGAACAGTTTAAACTATCTGCTACAGTCAAATTTTCGGCATTTTCAGGGTCAAAACTTTACCATTTTGAGACAACAATAGCCAAAAACTAGGTACTTTTTTAGTTCTGAAAAAGGCCAATACCAATATCAGTCAATACTTTAAGATTTAATCAGCAAACCCTAAATAAATAAAGAAAAAAATACAGCAGTTCCCAAAGCTATGAGGCACATTTGTTCTTATTCTTTTCTGTTCCCTGTTACCTCAAACCTCAATATTTTGTACCTCATAACAACGGGAGACGCTGTAATTTTCGCCAATCCTCTTCTTTTCAGGACAGGTCATTTTAGTTATCAGTACCTCTGCAATAAGGAGCCTTGAAATACGGAATTATCTTTTTTTTTCTTCCCTATTGCCTAAAACAAAAGTATCCAATATCTCACAACTAAAATCATATTACCATAGTAAATCTTAATCTTAATCTTTGTTTACTCAAACTCCAAATATAAGTTTGTAACTTGATTAGGTGACAAACTTAAGTAGGTAGGCATGAAAAAAACTAAGTATGTAACAAAAAGTAAAGTAGCTCTGAAACCTTTTCCCTTCTGCCTTCTGCCCTCTGCCTTCTGCCTTCATCTAACTACAAATTTTAACACCTATCTACTTACTGTAAGATAATGAAATATTATCAATCAAATTATGAATAGCAATATTAATTCTCAATATATAAATCTGGAAAACGCTCGGATTCATTATCTTGAAACAGGCCCAACAAATTCGGTTAGTGTACTTTTGTTACATGGGGCAAGTTTTAGCGCTCAGACATGGCAAGAAATTGGGACTCTTGAACTTTTAGCTATGACAGGTTATCGAGCAGTTGCTGTAGATATTCCCGGATATGGTCGTTCAAAAAGAACATCAGTTTCTAGCTTAAGTTTTTTACTAGAATTATTAAAGATTTTAAAATTAAATTTTCCAGTCTTAGTATCTCCTTCTATGAGTGGAAGTTATAGCTTACCTTTTGTTATTAATCATAGAGATAAATTAGCAGGTTTTGTAGCAATTGGAACCGTGGGAATTCAACGTTTTCAGAATCAATTAGAAGGAATTAAATTACCCACATTAGCTATTTGGGGAAGTAACGATCGCATAGTACCTGTAGCACAAGCAGACCTGTTAGTAAAACTAATGCCAAATTGTCAAAAAGTTATTTTAACTAATGCTGGTCATGCTTGTTATATGAAAGAAACAGAAGAATTTCACGAACATTTTATAACATTTATTGAAAGTTGTAGAAGTTAGTAATTTACTATTTAGGGAGTAGGGAGTAGGGAGTAGGGAGTAGGGAATAGGGAATAGGGAAGCAGGGAAGCAGGGAAAATTTTTTTGCTCCGCATTTTATTCAATCCTCTTCCTTTTAGGGAGAGGTAATTATCAATTATCCATTATCCATTATCCATTATTGAAATCCTAACTTCTAACTTCTAACTTTTGACTTTTGACTTTTGACTTTTGACTTCTCATTAAGGATGAATGCTACCGTCAGGCATGATGGCACCTTTGAGGTCAGTATCTCGAATATTTGCACTGTCCAATTTAGCACCGCGAAGGTTAACCCCACGCAAATTTGCACCCCGTAAATAGGCTTTGCTGAGATTAGCATTCGTAAGATTCGCACCCCGTAAGTCCGCACCTTCCAGAGAAGCTTCCCTAAGATTAGCATTCTTCAAATAAGCACCCAGTAGATTAGCATTTTCGAGATTACTACCTTCGAGATTAGCACTTTCGAGATCGGCATTCTCTAAATTCACACTGCGATAACCATGACCTTTGTATCCTGCCAGTACAGCATCCTTAAGATTAGCCTGTTTTAACTTAGCACCCTTGAGATTAACACCATCTAACTTAGCATTCTTCAAATTCGCATTTTCGAGATCGGCATTCTCTAACTCAGCACTAAATAAATTTGCCCCCAAGAGATTAGCATTTTTCAGATTAGCGTTTTCTAACTTAGCATAACCAAGGTTAGCTCCCCACAAATTAGTATCTCGAAGATTTGCTTGAGTCAGGTTCACATTCCACAGATTAGCATATCCTAGATTAGCACTCCAGAGGTTAGCAGACTGTAAATTTGCATATCTGAGTTTAGCACCTCTTAAATCAGCATTTGATAAGTTAGCAGATGTCAGGTTAATACCCCCCAAACTTGCTTTCCATAGATCGGCATCTTCAAGGTTAGTATTATTGAGATCGGCACCTTCTAGACTAGCATCTTTGAGGTTAACATCTTTCAAGTTTGCATAAGCTAAATTAACATTGTTTAACTCACACCGAGGACACTGATTTGTTTGCAATAAAACCTGCTGCAAATGCTGCTTTCTGGCATTAGAACGAGATATTTCTTGCTCTATCCGAGAATTTAACCATTTATTTTCACCCCAGGTTGTTAGTGCTGCTATGGTACTAGAAAATGCTATTAGGCACAAACTAATTGTTGCTACCCCAGCAAATATTTTCCTAGTTTTTTTCCTCCCAAATTGCATTGCTTCAGTTTTCATATCTCCTGTATTCTCAATATATTTCAGCATTTGGAGAGCAATCTCAGCATTGGGGAAGCGATATGTTAAATTTGGCTCCAGCATTTTTTCTAGCCAATTAACAAATGCTGGTTCTAGTTTTGGCAACAATTTTTTAAAATTAATTCGATAGCTATCATCAATTAACTTGCCGATTTCACTAGATTTTGTATTAGTTAATAAACAGATTAAAGTTGCACCTAAACTGTATAAGTCTGATGCTTTTGTGAGTTCCCTATTGAACAATTGCTCTGGTGGCATAAACCCTAAAGTGCCTTTGACTGCACTACTAACTGCTACATTACTATACCCACTACGAGCAAATCCAAAATCTACTAGGTAAACTTTTAGTTGAGTAACATTGCGTTCAACTAAGATATTTTCTGGTTTAATATCCCGATGAATAATAGGTGGTACTTGCTGTTGTAGATAAACTAAAACTTCTAATACTGCTTGAGCAATTTGTTTAACTTCCGCTACTGTCCAATGCTGTCTTGGATCAAGAGGGGGGGCATTTTTGTACTCTTGTACTAAACAAAAGCCATTTTCTGTTTCAAATGAATCTAGATAACGCGGAATACTAGGATGATTGATTTGTTGCAGTAATTCAATTTCTCGATGATAACTATCGTATTCTGCCCAATTGGCAAATTGATATTGTTTAGTTACAACAGGTGTTTTTGTCGTAGTATCAGTTGACAAATAAGTAATACGACCCCCATTTGGATTACAACCTAGTTCTTGTTGAACTTGATAACGTTGGTTAAAAAATTCTGGTAGATTCGTCATAATTAGTAATTTTGTTAGATACTTGATACAATTGGACAGAAAATTGAACCTTACATATTGTAGCTTTGAATTAGTAGTTATAACAGAAGGAAGAAGGAAGAGGGAAGAAGGCAGAAGGCAGGAGGCAGAAGGAAGAAGGAAGAAGGAAGAAAGAAAAATTTGGCGTGTCTGAGTTTTAAGCTTTTTATTAGAAATCTCCAAAAATCAATTATTATCCAGAAATTATTAAGTTTCTCCCTATTCCCTATTCCCTATTCCCTATTCCCTATTCCCTATTCCCTCTTTTCTGGAAATATCCATTATAGTGTTGATATTAATTCCAAACAATTTACTTATGTCAAAAGTTAACTTAGTCGTGTTTGATATGGCAGGTACTACTGTCAGAGACCTAAATGAAGTCCAAAATTGTTTTTTAGAAGCTGCTGCAACTACAGGACTTGATGCCAAAGCAGAACGTGTAAATTCAATGATGGGATGGTCAAAAAAATTAGTGTTTGAAACACTTTGGCAAGCACAAATAGGTCAAGAACATCCTGATTATTCCACTAAAGTTGAAACTTCTTTTACTAAATTCAAAGAAATCCTGGAAAATCACTATAAAACTCAGTTTGTAGAGCCAACAAAAGGGTGTTTAGAAATTTTTACTTGGTTGCGATCGCAAAATATAAAAATTGCTTTAACAACTGGATTTTATCGAGAAGTAACTAACATTATCTTACACCGTTTAGGATGGGATAAAAATTTAAATAGTGATTATATTGGAGACAAAGAATCAATTATTCAAGCCTCTATTACTCCCACAGAAATTTATAATAATGAAGGTCGCCCCACACCTTATATGATTCAAAAAGCTATGTACAAACTAGGGATAAAAGACTCACAAACTGTGGTTAAAGTAGGGGATACTCCCTCTGACTTAGAAGCAGGAATTAATGCTAATTGTTTATATACTTTTGGTGTAATAAATGGTACTCATACAAAAGAACAATTAGCACAATACCGCAATGATGGATTACTCAACTCGCTCTTAGAGTTAAAAGAAAAAATGTTTAATAATTAATAATTAATAATTAATAATTAATAATTAATAATTAATAATTACTCTCCTTGAAAAGTATGTCATTCCAGTAGGGTGTGTTAGCGTTAGCGTAACGCACAAAGCCTATATTTATTGTTAGTGCGAATATCATGTCCGGTAGCATCGGAGCGTGTATAAAATTAAGGTGACAATAGAAGAAAACCTTCTGCCTCGCCTTTCAAAGGGGGGTAGGGGGGATACATAGCTGCCTTCCTTCCACCAAAGTTTAATTATTCAACCGGACGTGATATAAGTCCAATCTATCTCAGTAACTTGAGAAACGCTATATTAGAATAAGTAGGAAATAATACATGACTCAAATTCATCAAACAGATGTTATCGTTGTCGGTGCAGGTATCGTTGGTTTAGCTCACGCTTTAGTAGCTGTCAAACGTGGTCTCAAAGTAGTAGTCTTTGAAAGAAACCCTTATGCAGTGGGAGCATCTATTCGTAACTTTGGTATGATTTGGCCAATTGGACAGCCAAAGGGAGAATTACGCGATCGCGCTCTCAAATCAAGAGAAATTTGGTTAGAAGTCGGAGCAAAAGCAGGTTTTCATTTAGATCAATGCGGTTCTCTACATCTTGCCTACCGAGAAGATGAACTACAAGTAATCAAGGAATTCATAGAAACTACAACTCAACAAGAGCAAGAGACATTAGCTTTGCTCACACCCGAACAAGTAGCAGAAAAAACTCCTGCCGTAATTACCGATGGTTTATTAGGAGCATTGTGGAGCGCAACAGAAATAATAGTTGATCCCAGAGAAGCAATCAAAAAAATACCTGGTTTCTTATCAGCAGAATACAATGTTGAGTTCAAATTCGGCACAGTCGTTACAGAAATTTCCCATCCTTATCTCACAGCAGGTGGAGAAAAATGGCAAGCAGACCATATTTTTGTCTGTAGTGGAACTGACTTTGAAACTTTATATCCTGATACTTTTGCCAACAGTGGGATAACAAAAGTTAAATTACAAATGATGCGAACAGTTCCTCAACCTGAAAACTGGCGTGCTGGTGTGTCATTATGTGGCGGCTTAACCTTGACTCATTACACTTCCTTTGCTCACTGCCCATCTTTAGCAGCACTCAAAACCAGAATTGAAAAAGAAACCCCCCATTTTCCTGAGTGGGGAATTCATGTGATGATGTCACAAAATGCAGCAGGTGAATTAATTATTGGTGATTCCCATGAATACGGTTTGAACCCAGAACCTTTTGATCGAGTACAAATCAATCAATATATATTAGATTATTTGAAAAAGTTTGCTCGGGTTCCCAAGTTAGAAATTGCCGAAACTTGGCATGGAGTTTATGCCAAACTTCCAGGTAAAACTGAATTTATCGCTCAACCAGAAACGGGAGTCACAATTATTAATGCCTTGAGTGGAGCAGGAATGACTTTATCCTTTGGTTTAGCAACAGAAGTAGTGGAAAAAATGCTGTAAAAGGAAGAATTCATTAATTGATAATTGATAATGGATAATTGATAATTACCTCTGGTTAAAACCGAGAGGATTGAATATAAGGAGATATTATTTCTTCTCTTGGTCGATTGGATATGGCGCAGGTTTCCTCGCCATCCCTCGACCGCTTTTTTTTTCCCTTAAAAGGGGGAGGCTTTAAACCAGAATTATTTAATTATTAATAATTAATAATTAATAATTCGGTAAGAAGGAAGGAGGAAGAAGGAAAAATCTTACGTTGTCTGATTTTTTATACCATTTATGAATAGTAATGCTATGTTTGATTACCGAAAAATTGTGGTCTAAAGCCTCCCCTTTTAAGGGGATAAAAAGCGGTCGAGAGATGGCGTTTTGCTCCGCAACATATAAAGCGGAGCGGCTCTGTCAAGAGCGGGTCTCCTCGCCATATCTAATCGACCAAGAGAAAGAGCATATTCCTTATTGCAGAAGTACTGACAACTGATAACTAATAACTGATAACTGAAATGACTATTTCCCCATTGAAACCTTTTTAACCATAAATAAGTCCTATAATAATAGTAGCTTCTTAAGTTTAAAAGACTTTGTAAATGCCTAAAAAGCTTGAGAATTCATCAACATAACGTAAAAAAAATATCAACAATGGCAGAAATTTTAGCACTTCAAATTGATTCTAATCAAATTGATATTGTACCAGGATTTACCGTTTCATTATTCGGCACTGTAGGAGCAGCAGATAGTTTTGATTCTTATGATATTACGATCAATGAACCTCAATTATTAGAAGTTAACTTGTTCGATATTATCACCAGTGCTGATGTCTTAATAAATGATAGTAATGGAAATCCTATTCCTGGTGCATCAGGAAGTCAACCACTTTCTACCCCAGAAAATTTTACTATTCCTCTAAATCCTGGTAACTATCAAGTAATAGCATTTCAACCATTTAATGATTTTTCTCTAGGAGGTACAAATTATCAACTTGATTTAGTCTCTATTAGTTCCAACAACCCGCCAGTAAATCCACCAGTAAATCCACCAGTAAATCCACCAGTAAATCCGCCAGTAAATCCTCCTGGTATGACTGATAATAGTAATAATAGTATAAACGCAGCAACTCCTTTAGGCAGTATATTTCCCGAAATACCCATAACTCGCTCGGCGACGATTAATGATTTTGACACTGTAGACTACTATCGCGTTACAGTTGACCAACCTATAGCTTCAGGAGTTGCCTTACAAAATATTACTGGCAATCTTGATGTAGATATATTAGATAGCAATGGTAACTTAATTGCTAGTGGTAACAACCTGGGGTCATCAAATGAGGCATTTCAGGCACCCTTCTTTACCCCCGGCGAATATTTTATCAATGTTTTTCAAACTGCTCCTGGCATTACCAGTAACTATGATTTAACACTGTTTCCAGCAAGTGCAAACATTAGTCCTCCGCCACCCCCTAATCCTCAACCAGTTCCACCAAACCCTCAACCAGTTCCACCAAACCCTCAACCAATACCACCAAACCCTATCCCACAGGCACAAATCATTAGTTTTGATGGACAGATAGATGGAAGTGATGAAGTTGTGAGAAATCGTGAAGACACAAGTTTCATTTTTAAAGAAGATTATCTCTTAAATGCTACACCAGGCACTCCATTAACAATCGATCTGATTGGTATCAATAATGGTTTTGACCCTTTATTAGAAGTTTATCAATTTCCCTCAAATGCTCCTGTGCTTGAGGCTAACCAACAAGCCATTCTAGTTGCAGCTAGCGATAATAGTGGTGGTGGTGTTAATGCTAGAATTGGACCGGGATCGTCATCAGATGTAACAATTATTTCACCAGGAACCAATACTCCCATAAGTGTTCCTGCGGAGTTAACTTTAGCACCAGAGTTTCAATATCTGTTGCGTCTGACTTATACAGAGCTACCTATTATTCCGATTGGAGGTTTTTCCTTAAATGCAAGTGTCCCTGATGGTTTTATTAGTCTTGCTCCAGTCAGATTAGGAGTTACTGTAGCCGATCCAATTGTGGCAGGAGATCTGCCAATCAATCAGTTTTCTGATGGAGGAAGCTTTTTCTAACTACTTATAAAAGAAGCAAGAAAGAAGAAGGAAGAAGTGGGAAGTATTTTTTAAGCTTTTTCCCTTATGTCTTCCTTCTACCTCCTGACTCCTTTTATAGCAGAAGGAAGAAGGAAGAAGGAAGAAGTGGAAAGTATTTTTTAAGCTTTTTCCCTTATGTCTTCCCTCTACCTCCTGACTCCTGACTCCTGACCAAAAAATAAGGTCTCAAGCCTCCTCTTGGCTGCGCCGCGAGCTACCGCTCTACAAGGGAATGAAAAAGCGGTCGTTTTGCTACGCAACATGAAAAGCGTAGCTTCCCGTAGGGTGGGATGGCGAGGAAACCTGCGCCATATCCATGAGACTAAGAGAAAATCAAGTTCAATATTTCAATTCACTTTACTTCAGGTAGAGAGAGGTACTGATAACTGATAACTGAAATGACTCCTGGCAAAAAAAACTGAATCGCCGACAAAGATATGATTAGGGGTTCTACAGAGCTAAGAGGGCATAAAAAAGTTAACTCAATAATTTATTTTTTGTGATTGATGCAAAAATCAGCTTTTCATGTTACACTGTAATACATAATTAGATAAAACTAAAAAAATCTATAGTTTTTAGGTGGTATAGCACTACGCAAATTAGGTGAGGAAGTTTATAAATGCTCAAACTTAGTTAGGGATTACTTTTAACTTTTAAATTTTGACTTTTGACTTTTGACTTTTAAATTTTAAACTTTGACTTTTAAATTTTGACTTTTGACTTGTATATGTGATTGGCTTTTGTCAAATGCTGAGAATAGTTCGGTTATCTCTCTGTTCTGAGAGTTGCCTCTTAGCAGCTAGTTGAGCCATTATCAATGTATAGGAAGTAAATCGAAGAATAATTTTACCAAAGTTTTGCGGAAATAGTGACAGAGAGATTGTAGTTAATCTAATGTGCTAGCAGTTTTAAGGACAAATTAAAATTTCTACCTACAGGATGAATATTCCGCCTTTAAATTTAGTCTAGATTTGTATTACAAAAAAGAAAGGCGGACTCATACTGAGTTTACTTTAGAAATAAAGCATAATTATTATCAATGTAAAAAATGTAAAAATCAGATTTATCTTATAAGTCCATTGAGTCAAAGAAAAAAAGTTCCAACTTTGACATCCTCCCGACGCTGCACTTGCGTGACAGCGCGGGATTCCTAACCATCGCTGATTAGGTCTTTCTGCTGCCTCTTGCAGAGGAGCTGCGCTAACAATGCACCAGCCTCCAAGGTCGAACCTCTTTTCGGTCTTACGGTCGCTCCACACACTGACACTGCTAGTCCAGCAGCCAAATTTTAAGTCTAACATACTATTGACAAAACCTCAAAATTGATTGGTTTTCCCATACGACGCTCCCCTAATAGCTGCCGCTAGGCTCCGCCAACGGGAGAGCGCGGGTCTTCAACCAACGTTGAGATAAAATTTTCACCACTTGATGGCATTTGTGTCGGGATGGGAAAGCTGATTCTCATGTAGCTGTATCTTAAATTATTCCTATTGTAGGAACACACAACAACTACTGCGATATTTGAAATAAGGAGTTTATGAAAAAATGTCAACACTAAATCAACAAAAGAAAACTCAAAAGACAAACAAATTAACTGCTAGCTCCTACTCCTCAATGGATACAGTTCGTACTTATCTACATGAGATTGGCCGTGTACCACTTCTGACTCGCGAGGAAGAAATTGTGTATGGCAAGAAAGTTAAGTACATGATGGAACTTTTGGAGTCAAAGGAAAAATTAGAAGAAAAGCTAGACAAAGCAGCAACTCAGCAAGAATGGGCAGAATATGTACAGCTAAGTGAAGAAGCGCTAAACCAAATAATTAAGCATGGTCGCCGTGCCAAGCAAAAAATGATTGAAGCTAATCTTCGTTTGGTAGTAGCGATCGCTAAAAAGTACCAAAAACGAAATATGGAATTCTTGGATCTGATTCAAGAAGGTACTTTAGGTTTAGAGCGAGGAGTAGAAAAATTTGACCCCATGCGAGGTTACAAATTCTCTACTTATGCTTACTGGTGGATACGTCAAGCAATTACCAGAGCGATCGCACAACAAGCTCGTACTATTCGCTTACCTATTCACATTACTGAAAAACTCAACAAAATCAAAAGAGTTCAGAGAGAACTAATTCAGAGTTTGGGTCGTAACCCAACTCCTTCTGAGATTGCTCAAGCTTTAGAACTAGAACCTTCTCAAATTAGAGAATATCTCTTGATGGCCCGCCATCCTATATCGTTGGATTTACGAGTAGGAGATAATCAGGACACCGAACTGCAAGAACTTTTAGAGGACGAAGCATCTTCTCCAGATGACTATATTACTCGTGAGTTGTTGCGCCAAGACTTAAATACTCTACTAGGAGAACTGACAGATCAACAACGTAATGTATTAAGATTACGTTTTGGCCTTGAGGATGGTAAAGAAATGTCCTTGGCTAAAGTAGGAGAGAGACTACAACTAAGTCGCGAGCGAGTCCGTCAACTAGAACATCAAGCTCTGGCCCATTTGCGTCGTCGTCAAGCTAAGGTACGGGAATATGTCGCTAGTTAGTGCAGCTATGCGAAAGTTAAAAGTCCTAGGGGCGAATGGCATTTGCTGAGGCAAAGCTGCCGCTTTATATGTTGCGGAGCAAAACGCCTGTACAAAAGTCAAAAGTATTGATTGGTAAGGCTTTTAGGATTTTGTAACTGGTCAGTCCCTCTATTGTCAATACTAAATTTTTATCGTTCCTTGTAGAGATAGTTATTTTTAATAACTGCCTCCACAAGGATTTTTTTTTGATTTCTTATGTAGATTTATTTAAGAATTTAGAATTTAGAATTTAGAATTTAGAATTTAGAATTTAGAATTCTACCATTTTGAAAAAATAATTTTACGAATAATAAGCACCATAAAAAGACTTTCAGATAAATTCTGTTTCACGAAAAAGGTGATTTGCCACATCAAAAATGGTATTAAATCTATCCATTATGCATTCTAAATTTAGAATTTAAAATTATAATAAATACCCTAGTGCAGGATGGCAGAAATAACTAACCAGTTACAAAATCCGAAAAGCCTTACCAATCAATACTTTTGACTTTTGACTTTTGAATGCATGATTTCCGCGTAGCGGCACTAGCTATTTGTAGCAAACATTTATCAAATTGGTATAACAATAACTTTTTTAGGACTTCTTCTGACTCTGTAATATTAATTTTTAGTATTCCAGACATAGATGTTTAATATTATGCGATCGCTCCTAATCATTTGTAACATTCTTTTTTCAAAATGGTATAACAGGGAACAGGCGGGAGTTTCAGTAAAATTAGACAATGCCAGATTTTACCTTCTTCCTTCTTCCTTCTTCCGAAGCAAAACTTAGGACAGATCAAAAACTTATTTTAGGGAACAGGGAACAGGGAACAGGGAACAGGGAACAGGCGGGAGTTTCAGTAAAATTAGACAATGCCAGATTTTACCTTCTTCCTTCTTCCTTCTTCCTTCTTCCTTCTTCACTTTGAGAAACTAACACAAATTGTTAAAACAATAGCTTT
>NZ_JAAHHG010000196.1 GCF_010692555.1 Okeania sp. SIO3B5
TCTGTTGGCAATCATCTGTTTCCCACAATAATTCATCACAGGATTGTTTTGCTAATGCCTGATTTATTTGCTCGGTTATATTTTCATATTCTATTTTTTTAGTCTGGATTTGATTGTCAATTCCTTTATTTTTGGGAATATTTTCTAATTCTTTAATGGCAATTTGTAGCTCATTCCTGGCAATTTATAATTGCCCTTTATTTAAAGCAGTTTCGGTTTGATTAATAGCTGATTATGCTTTTTTAGTTGCTGTGTCTAACATTATCTGATCTGTAATTTCTGGGGTAGGAGTTTTTGTTGGCTTAATTTCCTTTTTGTTATTGTAAAAAATGAATGCTCCTGTACTAATAATTCCCACAATAATAACGGCTATTCCAATTTTTAACCACTGACTATTTCTGGATTTAGTTGCAGTTACGGAAGAAACTTTTTGATTGGGTTCTAGAGATGGTTCGGTTGGAGGAATTTGTACTTTAGTGGGAGGGCTTTCATTAATTGATAATTGATAATGGATAATTGATAATTACCTCTGGTTAAAACCGTTCTTGATTGAATATAAGGAAATATTATTTCTTCTCTTGGTTGATTGGATATGGTTAGGAAACCCATCCATCCGGAGACCGCTTTTTTCCCCTTAAAAGGGGAGGCTTTAAACCAGAATTATTTAATTATTAATAATTAATAATTAATAATTCGGTAATAATAAGTTTTCCTACTTTTTATGGCAGTTAACATTTCTATGGCAGTTTGATAGCGATCGCGAACTGTATCGAAAACAGCTTCGACTTCCGTATCTGGAGAGATATCTTCTCCTAAGAAATTTTCGGTCAAAATTTTTTAGATAAGTTCGGGATAATTTAGTTTTTCCATGTGATAATTTCCTCCTTATTAGGGTCAAAAATTAGTAATTTTAATTGATGTTCGGCGATGACATCTTGAACAAATTCCCGACGAAAAAAGCCATCGTAAACCTCAAAGGTAATAGCCAGATATAATATCCGATAAGGTAATTTAATTATCAATTATCCATTATCAATTATTAATTATTAAAGAGTCATCCATCTTTTTCGAGGGCGGAACGTACTGCATCGTGAAAGATGTCTTTTGCTGACATAATAGCGTTTTTTTGAGGTTGAATTTTGCTTGAGTTTTGGGTTGTTTGGGAAATTATAGCATTTCAGTTATCAGCGATCGGCAGCTATTAATGGTTTGGTTGAGGTAACGCTTTTGGGGATGTTCAATTTGATAAAAGTAGGTTGGGTAGAACGATAGTGAAACCCAACAACACCTTGATGTTTTGGGTTTATCAGGACTTACGCATTAACGCTATTAGTAGGGTATGTTAGCGCCAGCATAACTGAGCAAGGCACTATATATAGATCCTTTGCGTAAGTCCTGTTTATGTTGGGTTTCGTTACCTCAACCCAACCTACAAATGCTAATTTCTTCCTAATTCTTTGAGCTGATCTAGAGATAGTTGATACGCCAGTCGATCTCCTTTTTGTTTGGATATCTCGGCAGCTTTTTCAAAGTCTGATATGGCTTTTTCAATATTCCTGTTAAGCTTGTAAGCCATACCTCTAACAAAATAAGCATGAGCAGATTTGGGATTGAGTCGAATGGCTTGGTTCACGTCAGCGATTCCTTTTTTATATTCTCTCTGTCCAACGTAAATAGCACCCCTAAAAACATAGGGTTCAGCAGATTTGGGATTGAGTCGAATAGCTTTATTCGCCTCGACGATCGCCTTTTCATAATTTCCCTGTCTGAGGTAAGCAGTAGCCCGGTTATAGTAAGCTTCAACATTCTGACTTTGAGATGTAGCAGCATTACCAGAATTTCTGGTAGTCCGATTTTTTCTTGTATTAGAATTACCAGAATTTCTGGCAGTCCGATTTTCTCTTTTCCGAGTTTCTCTTTCAGCTTCTAGCTCTTGCGCTTTTTGTTCTGCCTCCTCACGCTTCCGTCGTTCCTCCTCCAGTTTTTGTTGCCTTTGTCTTTCAACTTCCCGTTCTCGTTTAGCTTTCTGTTCTGCCTCTTGAAGTTGCCTTTGTCTTTCAGCTTCTAGCTCTTGCGCTTTTTGTTCTGCCTCTTCACGTTTCCGTCGCTCCTCCTCAATTTGTTGTTGTTGCCTTTGTAGTTCAACTTCCCATTCTCGTTTGGCTTTCTGTTCTGCCTTCTGAAGTTGCTTTTGTCTTTCAGCTTCTAGCTCTTGCGCTTTTTGTTCTGCCTCTTCACGCTTCCGTCGCTCCTCCTCCAGTTGTTGTTGTTGTTGTCTTCGGAGTTCAGCTTCCCGCTCTAGCTCTTGCGCTTTTTGTTCTGCCTCCTCACGCTTGCGTCGTTCCTCCTCAATTTGTTGTTGTTGCCTTTGTAGTTCAGCTTCCCGTTCTCGTTTGGCTGTCTGTTCTGCCCCCTGAAGCTCCCTTTGTCTTTCAAATTCTAGCTCTTGCGCCCTTTGTTCGGCCTCCTCACGCTTCCGTTGTTCCTCCTCAATTTGTTGTTGTTGCCTTCTAAGTTCAACTTCCTCATTTTCTCTTTTCCGAGAAGAAGAAGCAACAGAAGTTCCCCTAACCAAAACCCTGCTAACCTCCCGTGGCACATCCCGCAAAAAAGTCGAAATCGAAACCCCATCTCCATCTCCACTTTTCACCAACCCCACATGAATACCTACCAACTGCCCCGCCTCATTCAATACCGCTCCCCCACTCATACCTTTATGTAAACCCTCACCAGATACAGTAGGTAAATAATTCAAATTAGTTTCGCCATTTGGGTTATGCTCATTTCCGGCTCGTGGGTTAGTTACCTGAGCCTGAGTAACCTGAAAACCCTCCCTCTTCTCATTTCCAGGCCAACCAGCCACATAAACTTCACTATTATTATTTAATTGATTCGCATCCCCCACCTCCACCACCTCATAATCAGTGAAACTAAGAAATGCCACTACTGCCAAATCTTCCTTTGGGTAACGCTTGATAAATTCTAGAGGCAATACTTCTAATCCCGATCCTGTTTTTTCACTGCGAATATACGCGAAACGTCCATCATCAATATCAGAAATATGATTAGCAGTTAGCACGTAATAAGTTTTATCTTTTTTCCCAATAATTACTCCCGAACCGATAGGAATATAGCGATCGCCTCCAACTAATGTACTCTCAATCACAATCTCAATTACGGTTTGTTTAGCTAATCTTTGTAAAGCAAAAGGATTTAAAGGAGTGCCCGATTCTCTGGCAATAAAATTTGGTAGTTTTGGTTGTGACAATCGGTTGTTCAGAGAGGGTATTTTAGCGTAACTAACCATGGTGAATGTTGTTAGTATAATTGTTAGTTTGATGATATTTTTCATATCGTTTTTTGGTTTAGAGAATTGCCATGAACCGTCAAGGATTTTAATCCTTTGCTAATAGCTAAAATCATCTTTCAGATGACTGTTTATATCAAATCTGGTTAAACAGCAATAGAATGGTTAAGTCTTTAGAATTCTGAATTTCCTAGGTCATGCTCCGCAAACAGAATTCAGGAGAAGAAAGATAAGACAAGATGAGCGTAGTTATGACAATTGGATAATTTTTTTATGTCCAATTAAGCGGATTTGATATTATTTAAGAAATTATCAACAGATATTATATAGCTGTATTCTATGTGCAATTAACCGGATTTGATATTATTTATATACTATCTTGTGCTTTTAGTCATCTTTAGATGACTTCTGCTTTGAGCCAAGAAATTTATTTCTTGGCAGACTTGGAGGATGACAAAACGTAAGCATTCAGCTATTAGCTGTCAGCTATCAGCAACAATATTCTCTCCTTAAGGACAGTGTTTAAATTAATATAGACTTTAAGGACAAGGGAGCTAACTTTTTGTAGTAAGAAAATTAAATATTGCTTTTATCGTAAACTAAAAGTAATAGCTGATGGCTGATAGCTGACGGCTGAATGCTTACGACAAAACTACCTCCGCTAATCAAAATTTAATTCTAATCCGGAAGAAGACAAATCCACCAAAGTTTCTGATGGAATCTCCCAACTTAAACTAGACAAAAAATCCAAAGTTGCCCCTGGAGAAAGAGCCAAAGATTTTGTCACCCGCGAACCATCTTTATACAGATAAATGTCAGGATTAACAAAAATAATCGGCTCTCCTATACCAATAATTCCCACCAACTGACCAGCATTATTTAATACAAGGTCCCCCACTCATGCCATTAAAAATAGTCAAATTATATCATGTCCGGATAATTAGTGATAAAAAAACTTTCTCCTTCTTTTCTTCTTTCTTCCCTCCTGAATTCTGTTTGCGTAGCATTCCGTAGGAAATTGCAGAATTGCTGAATTCTGAGTAGTTTATATCATGTTCGGATAATCAGTGATGAAAAAACTTATCATGAGTGCTTAAACAGTAAATCTTTCTATTTTCCCTACTCCCCTACTCCCCTACTCCCCTACTCCCCTACTCCCCTACTCCCCTACTACCTTAATAATAAGTATTCAACCGGACATGATATTATTTATAACTGTTCAACCGGACATGATATTATATCCAATCTGATATCCCGACTGCATTGGTTTAGGTAAATATTCAGAAACTTCTCCCAATTTAGTACAGGTTAAACCGCGATTATTCGACTTCCGAACATTCACATAAGTAGGAAAACCAACAGCCATTACCCGTTCATTTTTTTCCGACTTCACCAAACTGACAATTTCATAATTTTTCCGACTATTAAAATGAATCTACCTACTGAGACTTAAACAAAATAGAGCCAGAAAATAGGCTCAAATATATACGGGCAAAGGCTTTTACCTCAAAAAAGGTATAAATCCTGAATAAGCAAGGGTTCTAGCCATTTTTAGGGCATCGAGGTAATACCAATTTGATAAATGTTTGCTACAAATAGCTAGGGTATTTCTTAGAATCCAGCAATTCTGCAATCCAGAATTCGTATGGGGATAGATTTAATACCTTTTTTGATGTTGTAAATTATCTTTTTCGTCAAATAGACTTTATTTGAAAGTTTATTTATGATTCTTATTATTCGTAATATTCTTTTTTCAAAATGGTATAATTCCCTTGTCTAGAGTGGCTTTGACGCATTTTTTCGACCAGAAAATGTTTAATATCATGTCCGGATAATTAGTTATAAAAAAACTTTCTCCTTCAACTCCAGTTCTTCTTCTTTCTTCCCTCTTTCCTCTTTCCTCCTGACTCCTGACTCCTGACTCCTCCGTAGTTATTTATTTATCACTGTTCAACCGGACATGATATAAGTACCACTACAAACTTTTTTTTTGACAAAACTTATTATAATAAATTATGCCATTTTGCAGATGCAATACCACCTAGATTTTAAACAGAAGAAGTCATATCATGTCCGGATAATTAGTTATAAAAAAACTTTCTCCTTCTTCTGCTGTTGTTCTTCTTTCTTCCCTCTTTCCTCTTTCCTCCTGACTCCTGACTCCTGACTCCTCCGTAGTTATTTATTTATCACTGTTCAACCGGACATGATATCACTTGTACTGCTAGAAGAAAAAGGGTGCATCTCATAGCAAGCAAAAATACTTTTTTACTATATATATTCCCTGTTCCCTGTTCCCAGATCCGGTGTTCCCTAAAAGCGATAATTTTTTGGCTTTATTCACGCATTGAGATGCACCCAAGAAAAAGTCATTGCGACTGTTCAATCGGATTCTATATGATAGGATAATACTTCACAAGTTTTGTGAATTTGCTCTTCTGTATGGTTCACGGTTAAGAAAAAACGTAAACGGGCGGCATTATGGGGAACAGAAGGATAAATCATTGGTAAAACATTAATTCCTTTTTGATAGAGAAGACTTGACAAGTTTAAAGCCTTTTCTGATTCACCAACTATAATTGGTACGATAGGTGAACCTTGACTCATTCCTGTATCAAATCCGTAATGTTTCGCACAGGAAAGAAAACATTCAACATTCATTTTCAGGCGTTTCACCCGTTCTGGTTCATTCTTTAGTAATTTGAGGGAGGCTAATGCTGCTGCTGTATTCCCAGGGGACATTCCTACGCTAAAGACGAAACCGGGTGCAGTATATTTCAAGTATTGAACGAAAGCATGGGAGGCAGCAATATATCCTCCACAACTGACAAAGGATTTACTTAGTGTTCCCATCCATAAATCAACGTCAGAACGATTAACGTTGAAATATTCTCCAATTCCTCGCCCTGTTTCGCCTAAAACACCGATAGAATGGGCTTCATCTACCATTAAAAAGGTTTTATAGCGTTTTTTCAGTTCAATAATTTCCGGAAGGGGAGCAATATCGCCATCGGTACTATAAATCCCTTCAATTACAATTAATACCTTTTCATAGTGAGGACGATGTTGTTGTAATAATTTTTCCAGGGTATGAGAGTCGTTATGGGGAAATTCTATGGCAGTTGCCCCGGAAAGGGAACATCCTTGACGAATACTATTATGAGAGAAAGCATCATAGAGAATAAGATCGTTTTTGTTGAATAAATGACCAATTGTTGTTGTATTGGTTGTATGTCCGCCAATATAAACGATACAATCTTCTGTTCCTAAGAAATCAGCTATTTCTTGTTCTAATTCTTGATGTAAAGGAATTTCACCTGATAGGATGCGACTGGCAGAAGCGGAAGTGCCATAACGTTTTATTGCTGCCATTACTGCTTGATAGATATCAGGAGAACCAGCTAATCCCAGATAATTGTAACTAGCATAATTAATTAAGGTTCGCCCTTCAATGGTAATTGTATCTCTGGCAATGTCTTCATGGGGAATAAAAAATGGATTTCTTATGTGTTTATAGTTGTTACTTTCATACTGTAGACTTAGATATTCACTACTAAGTTCAAATTGATAAAATTGAGGGGAAATATCTTGGATAAGTTGCCAGTTAAAGGGATTTTCTGGAATGGTTAATTGTTGTTTTTCTTCCTGAACTGAATAGTCTTGAGAAAAGATGTTAGTTTGAGGTGATTCTTCAGGGTTATTAGTTATGCTTAAATCATAATTATCCCTATTGATAATATCATTTAAAATGTTATTTAACAGATGATCGTTTAATAATTCCAAGGAGGGAAAATCAAAGATTAAGCTGTTATCTAGAGAAATTCCTAAATCAGCTTGAATATTATTTTTAAATTCAACTGCCATTAAAGAATCCATCCCTAGTTCATTAAATTCTTGATAAGGTTCAATCAAATCGATGGCAGCATAGCCTAATGCTCTAGATAATTGTTTTTGTAAATAAGTCAACAGGATATCTTGTTGTTCAATCTTTGCAGCACCTTTTAGATTATTAATTATAGTATTGGCAAATTTTGCATAAGAAGGAATAATATTATTTTCCTCCAGGTTGTTTGCCGATTTAATTGAACTATCATATGGAGAAGCATCAATTTCATCAGGATAAATTGAAGATAAAAATAAGGAATTTTGATGATGAGGCAGAAAATTCAAAAAAGATTGCCAATTAACTGAAAATACGGCCGTTTGAGTGACTTCTTGATTTAATAAATCTTCTAAAATCTTAAATCCTTGATTGGCAGAAATTAGGTTAATTCCCATCGTTGAAAAGCGATTTTTTGCCTCAAGAGAAGCTGCCATTCCTGCCTCCTTCCAAGGCCCCCAATTAATACTTAATCCCCTTAATCCTAATCCCTGACGATGGTGCATTAAGGCATCCATAAAAGCATTGGCAGCGCTATAATTTCCCTGTCCTGGGGAACCAATTAAAGATACAATTGAGGAAAAACAAACGAAAAAATCTAATTTACAGTCTTGAGTAATTTGATGCAAATTCCAGGTTCCTCTCACTTTTGCTTCCAGAACTTTTTCAAACCGTTCCCATGTTTGATTGGATAATAGTCCATCGTCCAGCATACCAGCAGCGTGAATAATTCCCCGTAACTTCTGATTATTCTGCTGAAATAGAGCAAATATTTCTGTAAGTTCCTCAAAATTAGCAACATTAGCTGTGAGAATGTGAATTTTTGTTCCTGATTGTTCGAGATGACGTATGGTTTCTAAAGCAGAGGGAGATGGTTCGCTACGTCCGACTAAAATAAGCTGTTTTGCTCCTTTTTGAACTAACCATTGTGATGCTTTTATACCCAGTGCGCCCCATCCTCCTGTAATTAAATAGGCATCATTTTGCTGATTTTTGATTAATTTTTGGCGATTTTGGGGAAAAGTTAAGACAATTTTACCAATATGTTTGGCAGCAGCCATATAACGGAAAGCTTTAACTGATTCCTCAATGGGAAAGACTTTATGAGGTAAGGGTTTCAAATCCCCGGTTTCCAAATTGGGGGTTAATTCAGACCATAAATTTGAGATTAAATCAGGGTTATCTTGAGCAATTTCCAGTAAATCAAAGGGAAAGTAGGAAACATCATCACGTCTTTCCTTAACCTGTTCCTGATTCCAGATGCCAATTTTGCCAATTTCAATCAAACTACCATTCTCACTTAAAATATCTAAATTTCGAGGAATATAATCCCCATTTAAACTATTTAAGATTAAATCAACTCCTTTTCCTGCTGTTAGCTCCATCACTTCATCGGTAAACTCAAGGGTGCGTGAGTTCATAACTTTTTCAATGCCTAATGAATGTAGTACTGGTTTTTTCCGAGGATTTGTGGTGGCAAATATATCTGCACCGATTTTTTGGGCAATTTGCACTGCTGCTTGTCCCACGCCACCTGCCGCTGAATGGATTAAAATAGAATCCCCTGCTTTTATTTTTCCTAATGAGTGCAAACCATAGTAAGCAGTTAGGAAAGCTGTGGGAATAGTAGCTGCTTCAACAAAACTCAGATTTTGCGGTTTTAACGTCACAAATTTGGCTTTAACGTTGACAACACTGGCTAAACTGCCCAATGCTAAGGCTGCCATCACTTCATCTCCCACTTTTAAATGGGTGACAGATTCACCAATAGCGATAATTTTGCCAGCACATTCGCCACCAAAGGGAATTTCACTGGCATTTTTAATCCCCATTTCTTCTAAATAGGGTTGTAGCATTCCTAGTCCATTCAACACATCTCGGAAGTTTAATCCTGCTGCATAAACTTCAATTTGCACTTCATCCGGTTTAGGAGGAGAAGAATTTAGTGGTGTCAAGTTCAGGGAATCTAGGTTGCCATACTGATTGATTTTTAATTGAAAAGGATAGTTAGGTATGGTTGATGTTGTTTTTTTCTCTAATAGACGAGGTACATAACGTTCCCCTTGACGATAAGCAATTTGATCTTCTGCATCAGTTGTCGTAATTTCAGTAGCGATCGCCTGAACTTCTGTATCGGAAGTTGTCAAATCAAGATCGAGAGAAATACAGGGTAAATCTGGATATTCTAAGCGAATAACTCTGCTTAATCCCCAAATACTCGCTCCAAAGGGATTCAGTGAAAGTTGTTCTGAGGTGACTGATTGTGTTCCTCTGGTTATTAAATATAGTTGAGGATTGAGGGAAAATTGTAACTGCTCAAGAGACTGAATTAAATATAATAGACTTTGAATAGCCAGATTTTCTGTTTCTATGGGTTTTTCTGTGTTTTCGGCTGTGATTCCCCAGAGATAAATGATATTTTTGATGGAAATATGATTTGCTTGCAAATAAGCGAATAATTCAGTGAAATCAGTTAATTGTGTGGGATTGATGGTAAATTTATTGCCTGCTTGTTGATAGACTTCTCCCTGGGAAACGGTAATGATGCTATCGCTGTTTTGTTGCCAAGTCTGAGCTAATTTTAAGCCGAAACCTGTTTTGTCTAAGAAAATTAGACAGTTTTGGGGATTTGAGATTGCTTTCCTTCGGAATGCTCCGCAAACGCTATCGCTCGCAATGACAGGAATTGGTGTTTTTGCCTCAGTACAGAACTGACTTGGGGATTTTGAGATTGCTTTCCTTCGGAATGCTCCGCAAACGCTGTCGCTCGTAATGACATTTGCTTCCGTTATGTACTCATTTTGAGGATTTGAGATTGATTCGCTGTCGCTCGTAATGACATTTGCTTCCGTTATGTACTCATTTTGAGGATTTGAGATTGATTCGCTGTCGCTCGTAATGACATTTGCTTCCGTTATGTACTCATTTTGGAAATTTGAGATTGATTCGCTGTCGCTCGTAATGATATTGGCTTCAGTTATGTACTCATTTTGGAAATTTGAGATTGATTCGCTGTCGCTCGTAATGACATTTGCTTCAGTTATGTACTCATCTTGAGGATTTGAGATTGATTCGCTGTCGCTCGTAATGACATTTGCTTCAGTTATGTACTCATCTTGAGGATTTGAGATTGATTCACTGTCGCTCGTAATGACATTTGCTTCAGTTATGTACTCATCTTGAGGATTTGAGATTGATTCACTGTCGCTCGTAATGATATTGGCTTCAGTTCTGTACTTATTTTGGGGATTTGAGATTGATTCGCTGTCGCTCGTAATGACATTTGCTTCAGTTATGTACTCATTTTGAGGATTTGAGATTGATTCGCTGTCGCTCGTAATGACATTTGCTTCAGTTCTGTACTTATTTTGGGGATTTGAGATTGATTCGCTGTCGCTCGTAATGACATTTGCTTCAGTTATGTACTCATTTTGAGGATTTGAGATTGATTCACTGTCGCTCGTAATGACATTGGCTTCCGTTATGTACTCATTTTGGAAATTTGAGATTGATTCGCTGTCGCTCGTAATGATATTGGCTTCAGTTCTGTACTTATTTTGGGGATTTGAGATTGATTCGCTGTCGCTCGTAATGATATTGGCTTCAGTTCTGTACTTATTTTGGGGATTTGAGATTGATTCGCTGTCGCTCGTAATGATATTGGCTTCAGCTCTGTACTTATTTTGGGGATTTGAGATTGATTCGCTGTCGCTCGTAATGATATTGGCTTCAGCTCTGTACTTATTTTGGGGATTTGAGATTGATTCGCTGTCGCTCGTAATGATATTGGCTTCAGTTCTGTACTTATTTTGGGGATTTGAGATTAATTCGCTATCGCTCGCAATGACAGAAATATCTTGTTTGGTGTCACTCCCGTACTCATTTTGAGGATTTGAGATGGCATCGCTGTCGCTCGCAATGACAGAAATATCTTGTTTCTCGTCAGTCCCGTACTCATCTTGGGGATTTGAGATGGTGTCGCTGTCGCTCGCAATGACAGAAATATCTTGTTTCTCGTCACTCCTGTACTCATTTTCGGGATTTGAGATGGTGTCGCTGTCGCTCGCAATGACAGGAATAGGTTGTTTTGCATCAGTCCTGTACTCAGATATATTACTTTTTGGTTGCAGTTGCCAAGCAATTTCATATAAAATCGAATCTTTTATGTGCTGATTAAAAGAAGAGGAGAGAGAATGACGATTAATGCCACGAAGAGATAAACCATTAATATCGGCAATAATTTCTCCCTGTTCGTTCCATAACCGTAAATTTGCTTTTAAAATATCTGGTGTTGTTTCCAGCGTTGC
The DNA here is from genome assembly GCF_010692555.1 of Okeania sp. SIO3B5. Taxonomy (GTDB): domain Bacteria; phylum Cyanobacteriota; class Cyanobacteriia; order Cyanobacteriales; family Microcoleaceae; genus Okeania. The sequence continues at coordinate 11,495 of NZ_JAAHHG010000196.1, forward strand.
ATCTAATTCGATATAACTCCAGATAACCGCAGGACAAAGTTGATAAAAAATTAATCGATCTATACCAACAGGTAAATAACTTTTTTCTCCATTTAATTGATTAATTATTGCCCCTAATGTCTGAAAACAAGCATCGAGTAAAGTAGGATGAATTTGATAAAATTTTGCTTCTGACTGTAACTCATTCGCCAGATAAATCTGACTTAATCCTTGATTTTTTCCCCTCCATAATTGTTTAATTCCTTGAAAAGTTGTGCCGTAAAAAAGTCCCTTTTGTTCACATTTTTGGTAATGTTGAGTTACTGAAAGTTCCTCGGAACATTTTGCCTGAGCTTCTGGTAAATCAAGAGTTAATATCTGATTTTCCGGTTCACTATTAATAATTTCTCCCCTAGCATGACGAGTTTCTTGTTTGGTTTCCGGCAAAAAACTCACCACTTCAAAACTATAGTTCTGAGGAGTAATTTCAGTCAAATTAAACTTTAAAAAATTTTCTTCAGCGTTTAACCTTAAAAACTGCTCAAATTTAATATTTCTTAACTGGGAAACAGCAGATTTTAACAGAGCTTCCTTCCCTGCAAATAAAGCAATTTCTAAATAAGCAGTTGCCGGAAAAACAGGTACTTCCTCTAAACAATGATCCTTAAGATAACCGAGAGAATTTAAGTTAATTTGACTTTGATAAATAATCTGAGAAACGTCTTTTGATTCAATCCGCATTCCCAAAAGAGGATGCACAACTTTAGGAGATTTTTTTGTATATAAATCCGTTTCCCACCAATAAGACTGCCTTTGGAAAGGATAGGTAGGTAAAGTAACCAAATGACGGTGATAAGGAACATCAAATTCTTGCCAATTTAAGGGAACTCCCCAAACATAAAGTTCCCCAAGAGTTTTCAGTATCTGTTGCCAATCAGAATAACCTTGCCGTAAACTAGCTAACCATAAAGGAAAAGGCGATAAATCCCTTTTTTGCCAACAATGCTGTCCCATTGCCAATAAAATCGGTTGAGGCCCCATTTCCATCAAAACTTGATAGTCATATTTTTGCAAGGTTTGCATAGTATCAGCAAAGCGAACACAAGAAAGAGTATGCAAACACCAGTAATCAGGATTAGACATTTCATTGGTGACAAAATCTCCTGTTACATTGGAAATAATATTCATTTTCGGGAGATGATAACTAATTTCCGATGCCACCTGTCTGAAAGGCTGAATCATCGGTTCCATCAGAGCAGAATGAAAACCATGAGACACTCTTAAAAGTGTATTTTTAATCCCTTTGCTGTTTAAATCTTCAATAATTACTGCAACTGTTTCTTTTTGCCCCGATAATACCCAATGACAAGAACCATTTCTACCAGCGATCGCCACATCAGGATAAGCTCGAATCAACGGCAAAATCTGTTCTTCTTCAGTCATAACAGCTACCATTGCCCCATTAGAAGGCAAATTTTGCATTAATTTTCCCCGTTGCGCCACTAACCTCAAACCATCTTCCAAACTGAAGATTCCTGCCACACAAGCAGCAACATATTCCCCTAAACTATGACCTAAAACAACCGAGGGGGTAACGCCCCAAGACTGCCATAATTTGGCTAAGGCGTATTCAATGGCAAATAAAGCGGGTTGAGCATAAACAGTTCTATCAATTAAACTGGAGTTTTCTATGGATCTTAGATTATTCTCTTGAAACCTAGAATCTACTGGCTTTTTTGTTCCCTGCTCCCTGTTCCCTGCTCCCTGTTCCCTGTTCCCTGTTCCCTGTTCCCTTCCTTGGATTAAACTGGAATCTTCTGAGTGAGAATCAGGATATAAAAGATCGATTAAAGCAATATCTAGAGTATTTTGTAAAATTTCATTACAGCGATCGATAATTCCTCGAAAATAGGGCTGAGTTTCGTAGAGTTCTCTACCCATGTTAACATATTGTGAACCTTGTCCTGTAAATAAAAAAGCAATTTTAGAAGGAATCAGCTCTGACAGTTTTCCTTGGCAGAAATTAATCTTATTTTCTGCTTGATGCTGAGTTTTGCTGAAAATTTCATTATTATCCTGACTCCCGTTCCCTGTTTGCCCAATTTCTCGTAATTTATTCTGTAATGCTTCTCGATTTTTCCCCCATATTGCCAAACGATGACTAAAATGGGTTCTTCTGGTGTTCGCTGTAAAACAAATATTGCTAAGAGAGAGGAGAGGATGAAATTTCAATAAATCATAATAGCGTAAACATAGCGATCGCAAAGCAGATTCCGTTTTGGCAGACAAAGTAAGAAAATCAACAGGCCGTTCTATTTTGCCATAAACCAGAGACTCTGATAAAATAGGAGATTCTTCTAAGATAATGTGGGCATTTGTGCCACCAAAACCAAAAGAATTAACCCCTGCTATTCTGGGAAAATCTTCACCTCTTGGCCAAGGTTTTAAAGTAGTATTAACGTCTAACTTCAGTTGCTGAAAGTCAATCTGGGGATTTCCTTGACGAAAATGTAAATTAGGGGGAATCTGTTGATGCTTCAGAGATAAAACAACTTTAATTAAACCTGCCATTCCGGAGGCTGTTTCTAAATGACCAATATTACTTTTAACTGAACCAATTAGGCAATTTTTCCCAGTTCTGCCCTCCGATAAAACCGTCCCTAACGATAATGCTTCAACGCGATCGCCAACTGGTGTTCCCGTTCCATGAGCTTCGATATACTGAACATTAGCAGGTGTAATCTGCGCTGATTCATAAGCATCTCGTAACACCGCGATTTGTGAACTTAAATTAGGGGAAGCAATACCGTCAGTTCGTCCATCTTGATTAATCGCACTGCCTCGAATCAACGCATAAATCGGATCGTTATCTGCTTTTGCTTGAGATAAGAGCTTTAAGACAACAACCCCTGCTCCTTCCGATCTTACATAACCATTAGCACTAGCATCAAAACTTTTACAACGGCCATCCCCTGAGAGAAACCCCCCCTTACTAAAACCAATAGTGCCAAAGGGAGACAACAACACATTTACCCCTCCCGCTAACGCCATCGTCGATTCCCTCTGCAAAAGACTGCGACAAGCCAAATGAACAGCTACTAAGGAAGAGGAACAAGCCGTATCTACCGCTAAACTAGGGCCTTTTAAGTCTAAAACATAGGAAAGCCGATTTGCCGCCATACTATTAGCTGTTCCTGTCGTACCATAGGGATGATTGACAGGTTGATGCCATAACATTCCCCAATAATCATTAGAACCAATGCCGATAAAAACCCCTGTTTTTGTCCCAATTAAGTTCTCTGGCAACTGTCCCCCATCTTCCAACGCTTCCCACGCCACTTCTAAAATTAACCTTTGTTGGGGGTCCATTGACGTTACTTCTCGCGGGGCAATTCCAAAGAATTGTGGGTCAAATTCGTCAATTTTCTCTAAAAAGCCGCCCCATTTACTATTTGTCTTGTCCAGTCTTTTAATATCGGGGTCATAATACTTCTCAATTGACCAACGGCAGTCTGGAACTTCCGTAATTCCGTCTCTGCCATCTCGTAACAATTGCCAAAAAGCCGTGGGATTATCCGCCTGGGGAAAACGACATCCCATACCAATAATTGCAATGGGTTCTAAAGACATCTCACAAGTTCCTGTTTTAGAATCAATCTCATTAAATCACAGGTTTATATTATAGAATCAAATCTTATTATTAATAGGACTTAGGCAAAATATCAAATCATACATCATCTGTAGGGGCGATTCGCGAATCGCCCCTACAGGAATCGCCCCTACAGGAATCGCCCCTACAGGAATCGCCCCTACAGGAATCGCCCCTACAGGAATCGCCCCTACAGGAATCGCCCCTACAGGAATCGTCCCTACAGGAATCGTCCCTACAGGAATCGCCCCTACAGGAATCGCCCCTACAGGAATCGTCCCTACAGGAATCGCCCCTACAGGAATCGCCCCTACAGGAATCGTCCCTACAGGAATCGTCCCTACAGGAATCGCCCTAAAACGGAATTTGATCGAATTGTATTTCTTGAATGCGATCGGGATTTTCGCTATCTTCATACCATTTAAGGGGATTTTCGGTAATGTATTGGCGTGTTATTTCTAAAGAGCGATCGTTACGGTTAATGCGGTCGTAAAAATCTCGTTGCCAAACTGGATAACCAGGTGTTTGTCTTAATTGGTTAATTTTTTTTGCTGAAACGGTTTTGAATGCCCCCACCAAACGACCTAGCGGTTTCCGTTTGATGTTGCTTGCTGTGTCAGTAATGATGATAATCCCATGTAAATGATTAGGCATGACAACCCAAGTGTCTAATTCTACATAACTATATTGTTGTTCGAGCCATTGCCAAGATTGGGCAACAATGCGACCGTATTCATTTAATTTAACAATACCGCCGACAATTTGACCGAACAAACATTCTCGGTTTTTGGTACAAAGGGTGACAAAATAGGCTCCGGGTTGAGTGTAGTCATATCCTTTTAGTCTTAGGGAGCTACGGCGTGGCCGATCGGGGTTGTATGGCATGGTTTTTTTGTGATGAAATGGTTTTTTATGCTAACATAAAAATGATTATAATGAATCATTATGTAGGGGCGATTCGCGAATCGCCCCTACAAATAAATCGCTTGCCCTCAAGTTATTTAATATTTGGCAAAAAGGAACAACAATCTGTGTCATTAATTCTAATCAGATATTTTTGCCAATTCTTCTAATAATAAAGCTTCTGCCTCTGCTTCGCTCAGTTGCTCAATATCTGTTGTCTCTAAAGAATGGGATGGTAAGGATTCGGAAAGTAAATCATCACTAGAAAATAATTTTTCTAACAAATAGATCCTTTTTCTCTATAATGGGAGAAAAGCGTTTCAAAAAAAAGGATGGTTAAACCATGAGTAATTTGGAAGAAACTTTAAAATCTGTTAGATTTCTGGTGGATGCTAAAGGCAATAAGACGGCAGTGCAATTAAGCATTACTGCTTGGGAAGCTATTCTCAATTGGATCGAAAATCGGGAAGATGAAACTATTGTATCTGAAGCAATGAAGGAGTTAAAAAATGCTGGTAGCAATCCCCAAAAAGCGGGATGGTTAGATTGGGATGCAGTTAAGGATGAATGGGATAAAGATTGAAATTATTGAGTTAAAGAAAAGATATGTATAGAGTTTGGTTATTAGCATCAGTCCACGATTGTAGACGTAATTTACCTGGTGTTGTCCGTCAAAGAATTAAGAAAATAATTGATGCGCTGAGTGAAAATCCCCGTCCTGATAACAGTATTAAACTTGATTTTCCTACAGATACAGATTCTTGGGAACCTAGACGAATTAGAGTAGATTCGTGGCGAATAGTTTATGCTGTTGATGATACTTTTGAACAGGTGGCAGTTTTGGCTATTAGGAAACGTCCGCCTTATGATTATGACGATCTAATAGAACTGTTAGCAGAGTTAGAATAGATAGTAAGTTGGACGGAGATTGCCACGGGGGGATAACGAGAAAAGCAATAAATCTATTCTTACCATCGCCCCTCGCTGTGGACAAGAGGAAAAAAGCGATCGCTCCCCCCAAAAAAACACTTATACCAATTTGAAAAAAGAATGCCATGCTTAAGTTATACCAATTTGATAAATGTTTGCTACAAATAGCTAGGGTATTTCTTAGAATCCAGCAATTCTGCAATCCAGAATTCGTATGGGGATATATTTAATACCATTTTTGATGTTTTAAATTATCTTTTTCG
>NZ_JAAHHG010000197.1 GCF_010692555.1 Okeania sp. SIO3B5
CCCCTACTCCCTACTCCCCCACTCCCCTACTCCCCTCCTCCCCTACTCCCCTACTCCCTACTCCCCCACTCCCCCACCCCCCTACTCCCCCACTCCCCTACTCCCCCACTCCCCTACTCCCCTACCAAAAAACTATCTCGCTCCTGCTTCAATAGCAGAATTAGCCATTTTTTTCAAAGTCTCCCCCTCAATTTCTGGACTTTGACCAACGCCTTTTAAAGATATACGATAGAATACTCCTTTATATTCCCACCCAATAATTGGAGGCGCACAAGATGCTCCACAAGTTAAAGGTCTAAAATATCCTTTAATGTCTTGTACTAAACTCAATTCTCGACTAAATTCATCATCTAAAGGTTTGCCTCCTTTTTCTCCACTCATATAACCAATAGAACAAGCATTAGCAGTACAATCTTTTTCAAAAGCTAAAGTTATTTCATAACTATTATTTGTGCCTTTCCCATCAACATAAATTTGATTATCTGTACCTGTAATTAATAATTGACTCGGAAGTAAAATTGGCACCTTAGTTTGTTGTTTGATTTTCGGTAAAATCTCCGTTAATTCTGCCGCGACTGGTTGAGAATTTTGTGTCAATAACTGACTTGTTACTGGATTAATTTGATAATTTGATGGTCTCATACCATTTATCAAAAGTCTTGCTACATTTATTTGAGAGTAGGGAGTAGGGAGTAGGGAGTAGGGAGTAGGGTTAAAAGACATAATATATTTTGGTTTAATCCCTATAACCTTTGCAAAAATTACTGAAGCATTATTTTTGGGAATTGGTCTCACAATAGGTTGTTTCCAACCCATAGATATTGTGAGGTAAGTCAACAAAATTATATTTTCAAAGTGAATAATAGACATAGTTAAAAAAGAAGGAAGAGGGAAGAAGTAAAAGTAGGGAAGTAAGGAAGAAAGAAGAGGGAAAAATTTTGACTCTTAATATTCCGTTGTTTTTACTGCCCAATGCTAGGACAACAGCTATTTCAAAGGAAGAAGGAAGAAGGAAAAAGAGAGAGGGAAGAAGGAAGAGGGAAGAAGTAAGAAGTAATATCAAGGGTGAAAAAAGAATACTTAACTTAAGTGACACTTCAATTATTAAGTAATTAACGCGCTAAGTAAATAATTTTTTTGATAATTAGCACGGCAGTTATTGTTAATTATTCTTACAGCAGATTACAGGTATATAAAGTACATAAATTAACAATTAAATGTTCCAAGTGCGGGCATCTTGCCCGCGATGGGTATACCTCGCTAAAGTAGAATTTGCTGTATATTTATTTCTCCCTACTCCCCCACTCCCTTATACCATTTCTCAAAAAGAATGCTATATCTGATTGGGTGAGGAAGTGTGGGAAGTGTGGGAGGTGTGGGGAGAGTAAAAGCAGGAAAAATCTATAAAATACCAACTAATAATTGTCAAAAACAAACTTTTAATCTTGGTAACTATTTGACTGTTGAAGTATAGCTGAAGTATAGCAATACTTTTGGGAATTGGTATAAGAAGTAATATCAAGGGTGAAAAAAGAATACTTAACTTAAGTGACACTTCAATTATTAAGTAATTAACACACTAAGTAAATAATTTTTTTGATAATTATCACATCAGTTATTGTTAATTATTCTTACAGCAGATTCCTCACATAAGAGGTACAGAAATTAACAATTAGATGTTTGTAGTGCGGGCATCTTGCCCGCGATGGGTATACCTCGCTAAAGTGGAATTTGCTGTATATTTATCTCTCCCCTACTCCCCTACTCCCCCACTCCCCCACTCCCCTACTCCCCTACTCCCCTACTCCCCTACTCCCTCACTCCCCTACTCCCTCACTCCCTCACTCCCCCACTCCCCTTACTTACGTTTAGCCGCCGCTTTCTCCTTATCTTTCTGTTTTTTCTTAGCCGCTTTCTCAGCTTTCTTAGCCGCTTTTTCCGCCATAATCTTTGCCACCCTTTCTGCCTCTTTTTCCTCCTCAATCTTATCTAAATAATAATGATAATCTCCTAAATAAACTTGAAAATCACCATCACGAATTTCCACAATTTTATTTGCCACCTGAGATATAAAATAACGGTCGTGAGAAACAATAACCACAGTTCCATCATAATTTTTCAACGCCTCCTCCAACATTTCCTTTGCCGGAATATCCAAATGATTTGTTGGCTCATCAAGTAACATAAAATTACCAGGTTTAAGTAACATTTTTGCTAAAGCCAAACGTGCCTTTTCACCCCCACTTAAAGCAGCTACTTTTTTAAATACCGTCTCACCACTAAATAAGAAATTACCAAGTAAAGTTCTTACTTCCTCATTTTTCCACTCCGGCACCTCATCATGGATAGTTTCCATCACATTTTTTGTCAGGTCTAAAGCTTCCGCTTGGTTTTGCTCAAAATAACTAGGAATAACATTATGATTACCTAATTTCACAACACCTTCTGTAGGTTCTTCCATTCCCATAATCATCCGCAAAATAGTAGATTTCCCACTACCATTCGGCCCCAAAAAAGCAATCCGGTCGCCTCTTTCTATCTCTAAATTTGCTCCTAAAAATAAAATTTTCTCCCCATAAATATGAACTAAATCTTGAATTGTTACTACCTCTCTACCACTACGGGGAGCTGGAGGAAAACGGAAACTTAAACTTCTTAATCCTGCTACAGGTGCTTCTACAAGTTCTATTTTTTCTAATTGTTTTTCTCTACTTTTTGCCTGAGTACTCCGAGTAGCACTAGCGCGAAAACGTTCCACAAAAGCTTGTTGCTTTTCTATTTCTTTTTGTTGTCGTTCGTAAGTACTGAGTTGTGCCGCTTGATTTTCTAACTTTTGTTGTAAATAAGCCGAATAATTACCCAAATAAGTGTTAGAAACTCCTCGTTCTGTTTCCACAATTTGAGTCGAAAGACGGTCAAGAAATTCCCGGTCATGGGAAACTATCACCATTGGAGTAGTTAACTTTTTCAAATAATCCTCCAACCATTCAATTGTTTCTAAATCTAAATGGTTCGTAGGTTCATCCAATAATAATATATCTGGATTTTGTAAGAGAATTTTACCCAAACTCATACGCATTTGCCAACCACCACTAAAAGCACTAACCAAGCGGTCGCCATCTTCCGGTTCAAATCCCATTTCCGGCAAAATTTTCTCAATTTCTGCATCTAGTGCATAACCATTTAAACCCTCAAATTGTCGTTGTAAACGGTCTAATTTATGTATCAATTCATCCAACTCTTCAACAGTAGCAGTTTCCATTTCTAACTGTACTTTTTGGATAGATTCATGGATTTCATTAGCCTCCTTAAATACCCTCCAAAATTCTTCTCTCACAGTACGATTAGGATCTACTTCAAACTCTTGATTTAAGTAAGCAATTTCTAAACTAGCAGGACGAATAATTTCTCCAGAAGAAGGTTCTATTTCCCCAGTAATAATTTTTAATTGAGTAGATTTTCCTGCCCCATTTACACCCACTAACCCAATGCGATCGCCTGGTTTAACCTCCCAATTAACATCTTTAAGAACAACACCTGTAGGATAAATTTTACTTATATGTTCTAATCTGAGCATCTATAATTAATCTCCAAGGTTAGGTTAAGAGCAAGTTATGTTTTTTCATGGCCAAACTATTAATAGCAGAAGGAAGAGGGAAGAAGGAAGAAGTAAGAAGGAGAAATCTTCTGTTTTCTGAGTTTTAAGCTTTTGATATGTCCGCACCCTTTCCTTCCACTGCGATAGATAATGTTTAAGCTTAACAATTTTTCATTATATTTTATACATAAATTTTGTGCTGGTTTTTCAATACTGAAATAACAAACTTCAGGTATTTAATTCTTTCCTATAAACTCTTTTTCATTCTATATAATTCCGCACATTCTCCAATGACTTCTTTCAATTCTGGAAGAGAACAAGGTTTAGTTACACATTTAAAAATATCAGCCCGTGCTATCTCATCAACATCACAATTCATTTGTTCTTCAGCATAACCACTTAACAAAATACGAATAGTATCAGGAAAGCTTTCTTTTGTTTTGATCAAAAATTGAATACCTGTCATATCTGGCATACTTTGGTCAGAAATAATAATAGCCATTTCCCCTTCAGCTTCAAGAATTTCCATCGCTACAGTAGCACTTTCTGCCTTAATAACTTTAAATTCACGTCTAAAAGTCCTATATAGTAAATCCAAATTATTAGATTCATCATCAACAACCATTAATTTAAGTTTTTCTGACATTGTTAAATTTATAGAAATTTCTATTTTAAGGAACAAGTTTTAACAAAATTGGTTATGTACAAATTTTTAAGTACCCATGCATAATTATCATATAGCAATTCTCATTTTGTAGGGAACAGAAAGAAGAACAAAAAGTTTAACTGATGACTCCGATTGGAATTAGGGTGGGAGGTGTGGGAGGTATGGGGAGAAACAGAAAGTAGAATTTTCCCTTTTGCGTCAACCCTATCTTTAGAAAAGGAGAGTTCATTAATGGATAATGGATAGTTAATAATTACCTCTGGTTAAAACCGAGAGGGTTGACTAATACCATTTCTCAAAAACTTTTCTACGCTTTCTTGAGCAGGGGAGTAGGGGAGTAGGGGAGTGGGGGAGAAGTAAACATTATAATAATTAACATTAACATAGCTAAAATTAGCAAAAAAGTTATTTGGTTAGTGTTAATTACTTAATAGCTGAAGTATTGCCCAAGTATAGCATTACTTTTGGGAATTGGTATAAAAAGAAACAATTTATTCTCTTAGTCGATAGTCGGACAGCTCCGAGAACTCCCCATTCCTCAACCGCTTTTTTCCCCTTGAAAGGGGAGGCGGAATTAGCTGAATTATTGGGTGCATCTCAATGCGTGAATAAAACCAAAAAATTATCGCTTTTAGGGAACAGGGAACAGGGAACAGGGAACAGGGAACAGGGAATATATATAGTAAAAAAGTATTTTTGCTTGCTATGAGATGCACCCGAATTATTTAATTATTTAATTATTAATTCTTCGGTAATTATTAATTATTAATTATTAATTATTAATTATTCTTGAGCTTTATCAGAATGTTCTCTACCAGAAACATTTTGCATGGCCTCCAAGGCTGCTCGAGAACCTGCCAAAATATCTCGTTCTTCCCCTCCCAAATAAAGCCTGCCAAAACTACCCACAGCTTGAATTTGCAAAATATTAATTAGAGCAGCTTTCTCCGCTTCATTAGCAGCTAAAGCAGCATAGGCAGCAGGTTGTACTTCTAATACATAGAGAGTTTGTCCACCCAAAAGCATTTGGCCCCGACGATTACGATTAATCAATTGTGCTTGGTGAGAATCAATATTCCGGATTACCTGACTAGAGACAATACGAGGTTTGAGGCGATCGCGTTCCGCCACCCCCAGAGCTTGTAAAATTGCCTTTCCAGCAGCTTTCGTATCTCCCTGACGACTCGAATGAATTTCTAGTAAACCATAAAGTCGTTCCACAAACTGCACCCCAGGCCGAACAGAATTAGACTTGAGGGCCACATCAGTAATCCGATTAATTTCAATACCTGGTGAAATCTCCACCCACAGAGAGGTATCCCCAGGTAGGGGCAAGAAGCCAAGGGCCACTGTACCAATATAAGCGGCGTGTTGAGGTTGCAAATTATCTATGTATACATAGCTGCGCAGATCTATACCCAAGACTTAAATCTCCGTTTCAATAATGGATAATGGATAATGGATAATGGATAATGGATAATGGATAATTGATAATTGATAATTACTAAAAGGAAGAGGATTGAATAAAAGGAAAATTTTTTCTTGTTTCTCCTTGCTCATGAGAGGATTTAAACCTTAATTATTCTGTAATGTGGAAAAATATTAACAGAATGTTGGGCAGAATTCCCTCATCTTCTAAAGGTTAGGGATGAATGCCCTACAAATAAATAAACTGCGTAGCATCCAATTTCTTGACTATAAACTGCAACAAAAAGGTGGTTTATTAGTAGAGATTAATAGATGGTTTCCTAGCTCTAAAACTTGCTCTAATTGTCTCTATCAAATATCAGAAATGCCATTAGATGTGAGAGAGTGGACTTGTCCGAGTTGTGGTACTCACCATCATCGAGACGAAAATGCGAGTAAAAACATTAGAGCAGAAAACATCAGACAACTATCGGTCTTGGAAGGACTGCTGCTGAAGGAGGGGAAGTAAGACCAAAAGGTGGACGTAAGTCTGTCTTGAGGCATTCCCCTTTGAGTTCAGAAGCTCCATCAGTCTATACGATGGGGTAGTTCACTCGTAGACATTATATGACAACACATATGCAGAGTTAGCGAAGTCATAAGTCAAAAAATAAAAGTCAAAAGTTTTCAGAGAGGGGCGGGTTCCACGTTAAGTTAATTGCTCAACATTAGATTTAGATCAACCCGCCTCCAAATTTAGATAAACCTACGTTCATTAATTGATAATAGATAATTACCTAGAGCGCGATTAATTATCAATTATCCATTATCAATTACCCATTATCCATTGGTAATTTACAGCCTACTAAATTAGCATTTTCCAGATTAGTATTCTCAAGGTTAGTATTTTCTAAATTAGCATCTTGAAGATTTGCAGATTCTAAATTAGCATTACTCAAGTCAGCACCAAAAAAATTAGCTCTACTCAAATTAGCATCCCATAATTCTGCATATTTCAAATTAGCGTTTTTCAGGTCAGCTTCTTGAAGATTAGCTCCACTTAAATTAGTATATCTCAGGTCAGCTTCCTGTAAATTTACCCTTGTCAAATTAATGTTAATTAGATTCGCATTTTTGAGAATAATCTTCCTCAAATTTGCATCACAACAATCAGCACTTTTCAAGTTGGCATAACTTAAATTAGCCTGACTTAAATTGGCATTTTGTAAATTAACATGACTGAAGTTTATATTTACTAAATACATTCCATTTAAGTCAACATTACTGAGATTAGCTCCCCACATAAAAGCATGAGTAAAATCAACCCCTTTCAAACAAGCATGACTGAAATTACAACAGCTTAAATAAGCTTCTGTTAGATTAGCATTTTGCAAATTAGCCTGACTGAAATTTGTATTTCTCAAGTTAGAATTTTTAAGGTTGGCTGAACTTAAATTAATCCGACTCAAATCAACATCTATTAATTCAGCATTACACAAATTAGCCCTAATAAATTTTCTATTACCATTTATATATAATTCTAAAAGTCTAGCTGCTTTCCATTGATATTCTGATAATGCCTGTATAACTTGAGGCTCTTCTATTTCTTGCAAAATAGTATAAGCTCTCCATTGTATTTCTGGTGAACTATCTCGTAATGCCTTAATTATTAAGTCTAAGCTAATTTTTTGCTCTTTTACTGCTGCAGATAATGTAGCGATATTATTGGCTAACAGCAATTGTTTAACATCTTCAGTATCTAATGTTAATTTATTTACCAAACCAGTATCGAAATAAATTTGATTAGGATTATTACTCATGATCGAAAAAGAAGGAAGAAGTTTAATAATTAATAATTAATAATTAATAATTAATAATTAATAATTACTGCTTCTTTTCAAGGAGAGGATTGACTAAAAGGAAAAATTTTTCTTTTTCTCCTTTAAAGGAGAGGCATTAAACCTTAATTATTCTGCAAAATAAAAAGGTAGAAGGGAAAAGGAAAAGATAGAGGGGAAGAGGAAAAAATCTAGTGTTTTCTGAGTTTTAAGCTTTATTTTTATATGTCAAATATAGTCATATTCCCTGTTCCCTATCCCCTTACCTAATTTTATATACTTAAAATCAAGAAAAATTATTTTATAACTATTAGGGATTTCAACCACTTTGACGACTTTAAATTAGATAAAATTATCTTCTTTTATGCTTTTTTATTTAAACGAAAATCATCTGAGTTTTTGACTGCGGAAATGTTCATCTTAGAAGCTTTTTTTGCAGTTTTTTTCAAAGTTTTCAATAAATCTTTTTCTTTCATAGGTCTTAAATATTGCTTCAATAAATCTTTTTCTAAACTCATTGCTTTACTTGAACTCTACAAAATTTATTCTAGCTTATAGAAGAAGGAAGAGGGAAGAAGGAAGAAGGAAGAAGGAAGAAAGAAGAAAGGAAGGAGGAAAAAAAGGAAAAATCTGGTGTTGTCTGAGTTTTATAGCGGTTTTTACAAAGGTAGACTACAAAGCTTCTGCCATCTGTTATCTGTTTTTTGACTTCTGCTTTCTGCCCTCTGCCTTTCCTGATAAATTCTAGTAGACAGTTGTCATAAATTACAATATAATACAAGTAATACAAAACAAATGGACTCAGATGGCACGACTAAATCAAATTATTGCGATTGAAAAAGGAATCAAAAGTCGGTCAGTGCAGGAACTAGCAGAAGCTCAAAAAGCTTTGCAGAAACCTGCTTTACTTTCTGGTATTTCTCGAACCTATCGCCCCAAGGATGAGGAGGGAGAACAACTCCCACCAGAGTCGAAAAAGGTGGAGGTTAAAGCAGAAGAGATTATCCGCAAAACCGCCGAGGTATTAAGCAAGTTGTTTGATGTGACAGCAACAAAAGATTGGACAAACTGTACTGCCCGCGCTGATGTAGTTGTTGATGGTCAAACATTGTTGACTCAAGCCCCAGTTAGTTATCTATTGTTTCTAGAAAAGCAGTTGACAGACTTACCGAAAAGCGACGTTGAAAGCCCCCGTGTTTTAACCGGGGGATGAAAACAAGGGAGTCGTTTAGACTAGACAACTTTAGTTGTCCTGTGCTATTATCTGGATATACAAACGTTTAGACAAAAGTAAGCAGAAAGCAGTAGGGGCGATTCGCGAATCGCCCCTACTTAAGCCGACTGTGTAGGGGCACAATGAAATTGTCCCCAAAGAACATATCTTTGGTCAGCTAAGAAAAAACGAAGCAACATGGATTTATCCTGTTGCGTAGTATCAACTTAGAATCCCCTCGGCAACAGCTACGGGGAGTAGTCAATCCAAGCTGAATATTCGTCACTGTCGCGAGAACGAATTTCGAGGAAAAATATCATTGAAATGCCGGCTCGCATCCGGCTCCTTGCTCCAATTTAATTAATATGCAAGGATAGTTTAACTGGTAAAACCCAATGATGAAAGATTAAAACCGAGAATTAAATGCGATCGCGTGTACAATTGAGTGATCAAACGAAGCCCTAAGTAAGGACAGAACTTAGGGCTTCACTTTTTGATGTCAAAAGGAAGAGGGAAGAAGAGGGAAGAAGAGGAAAGAAGGAAGAGGGAAGAAGGAAGAGGGAAGAAGGAAGAGGGAAGAAGGAAGAGGGAAGAAGGAAGAGGGAAGAAGGAAGAGGGAAGAAGGAAAAAACTTAAATTTCCTGTAGATATTCACCGAAAAATTTGGGTCTGAAGCCTTCTCTTTTAAGAGAATAAAATAAAGAAGATTCCGTATTTTCTTGCTTCAGCTAGAGGCAAGAAGTACTGATAACTGATAACTGATAACTGATAACTGATAACTGAATTATCCTTGGGTTTACGCAAACGATAAAGTGCAGACATACAGCAGATTCCACCTTGGTGAGGAATACTCGTCGCGAGCAAGATGCCCGCACTAGGAACGTTTAATTGTTAATATCTGTACTTCATATACCACCGAATCTGCTGTAATATGATACTAAATATGGTTATGAAAAGGTACTTTTTCCAAATCTCCTCAATCCTTCTGCCTTACTTTCCTAATAAAGCTCCTATCTAAAACGGATTTGGTATGATTTGTCAAAAATAACGAAATCCTGTATCTAAATTTAAGGTATTCAAAAATGGAGCTTTTTATAATGTCTGTTTAGTAGCACGAAACAAAAACTTTATTGTCCTCCTCCTTCTTCTTCCGTCCTGACTTCTGAATTCTGGATTCAGAATCCTGACTTCTGAATTCTGATTCCTCCATAGTAATTATAATTAAGGTCAAAAAAATGAGGGAACTATTAAAAACAATTTTTTCTCCAACTCAATATATGCCTCATGGTAGTTGTTATTTATGGCAAACTTCATTAGTATGGCTCCACCTTCTAAGCGATCTACTAACTGCGATCGCCTATTTTTCTATAACAGCAATTTTACTGTATTTTGCCTGTAAACGTAAAAATGAACTGCCATTTTTAGGAGTATTTATTTTATTTGGAGCATTCATTACTTTATGTGGGCTTGGTCATTTATTAGAAGTCTGGACATTGTGGCATCCTGCTTACTGGTTTTCAGGTGTGGAACAAACATTAACTGCTTTAGTTTCTTGTTATACAGCTTTACAATTGGCTACACTTTTGCCTCAATTTTTGGCTTTAAAAACGCCAGAACAACTAGAAGCAGTTAATCAAGAATTACAAAATCAAATAGTAGAACGTCAACAAACGGAACAGATATTACAAAATATTGTTGTTGCGACTTCTTCAGTTACAGGGGAAGAATTTTTTCCAGCTTTAGTAGAAAATTTAGCAAAAGCTTTGGATGTTACTTATATAATTGTTAGTGAAAGAATTAACAACTCTTTCAAGTTAAAAACATTAGCTATTTGGGGAAAGGGAAAAATTAGAGATAATATCAAATATAATTTTCTTGATTTACCTTGTAGAGCAGTTATTAACCAAGAAAGATTATTATACTATCCCCAAAAAATTCAGGAATATTTTCCCAAGAAAACTATTTTGCAAAATATGAAAGCTGAATCTTATCTAGGAGTACCATTGTTAGATGAAAATCAGCAAGTAATTGGAGTATTGTCTGTGGTTAATAATAAACAATTAGCGAATGAAGACAATATTATAGCAATGGTGCGAGTGTTTGCCGCGAGAGCCACTTCAGAATTACTTCGCCAAAGAGCAGAAATAGCACGCCGTAAAGCTTATGATGAGTTAGAAAATCGGGTTCAAAAAGCTACAGAAGGGTTGCGTTTGCGTACTGCTGAATTAGTAGAAGCAAATACGATTTTAGAAACACAAATCAAAGAAAAAGTTGCAGCAGGATTGGCAATACAAGCTAGAGAAATTCGTCTTAAAAAACAACAAACTGGATTGTTGAAACTAGCTAAGAACAAAAATTTATATGAAGGAAACTTGCAGGCTGCCTTACAAGAAATTACAGAATTAGCAAGTAATATTCTTAATGTAGAAAAAACCAGTGTGTGGTTGTACAGTGAGGATAAATCAGAACTTAAATGTGCAGATTCCTATGAAATATCGACTACACAACATAGTCAAGAAAATTTACTTTTTACTGGAAAAATTCCTCTGTTATTTCAAAATATTAATTATCCAGATATAATTCTCGAAAATAATGAAGATAATATTGATAAGCATCTCAATACTCAAGTAAAATTAGTAGATTATTTTTCTCCTATCTCAGTTAGCAGCACTTTGAATATTCCTATTAATTTTAAAGGACAAATAACTGGTTTTATTTGTCTAGATAATAAAGGAAATAATAGAAATTGGGAAGTAGAAGAGCAGAATTTCGGTAGTTATTTAGCATATATGACTGCTCTGGCCATGGAATCTCGCGATCGTCTCCAGGCAGAGTTTAATCTACGTCAAAAAAATCAGGAGTTAGCTACTACTCTTCAGCAACTGCAAACAGCTCAACAAGAATTAATTCAATCAGAAAAAATGGTTGCTCTCGGACAATTAGTGGCTGGAGTAGCTCATGAAATTAATACTCCTTTAGGGGCGATTAATTCCTCAATTAATAGTATTGCTAATTTCTGGAAAACTTATCTAGAAAAGTTACCTATTTTTTTCAAAGAACTTTCTCCTGAGCGACAGGAAGACTTTTTTGCTCTACTTAAAAAATCAAACTCTGGACGTACTTCTTTATCTACTAGAGAGCAGCGTCAAATTAAAAGAAATTTAGTTAGTCAACTCAAGACATATTTAGTCGATCGAGGTACTACTATTGCTAACTATTTAGTAGGAATAGGAGTCTATGATAATTTAGAAGAATTTTTACCATTATTGAGAGACTCAAATAGTGAAGAAATTCTTAAAATTGCTTATCAATTTGCTAATGTTCAAACCAGTAGTCACACTATTCGTACTGCTGCAGAAAGAGCTGCTAAAGTAGTATTTGCCCTCAAAACTTATGCTCGTTATGACTCTACAGGGGAGAAAATAAAAGCCAATGTTCTGGAAGGTATTGAAACAGTTTTAACTCTATATCATAATAAAATTAAGCATGGTGTCGAAGTTATAAAAGAATTTGATAATTCTTTACCTCCTATCGAATGTTATCCTGACGAGTTAAATCAAGTTTGGACAAATTTAATTCACAACGCTTTACAAGCAATGGAATATCATGGTAGCTTAACTATTCAAGCAACTCACTCAGATGCAAATATTAAGGTAAGTATTACTGATAGTGGTCAGGGCATACCACCAGAGATTATGTCAAAAATATTTCAACCATTTTTTACAACTAAACCAGCAGGAGAAGGTAGTGGTTTAGGATTAGATATTGTGAAAAAAATAGTTGAAAAACATGATGGTAACATAGAAGTTAAATCTTTAAGGGGCAAAACTACTTTTATAGTATATTTACCGATAAAGAAAATGGAGATAAAGTAAAAATGAGTGAAATGGCGATTATATGTGTGGATGATGAATTATTAATTTTAAAAAGTTTAGAAGTAGAGCTTATAGAGGCTTTTGAAGATCGATATGTTTACGAATTTGCAGAAACAGCAAATGAAGCTCTAGAAATTATTGATGAATTAGAAGAAGAAGGAATAAAAATTTGCGTCATAGTTTCTGATTGGTTAATGCCCGGGGTTAAAGGAGATGAACTTTTGATGAAAGTTCATAGTAAATATCCTCAAATTATCAAAATCTTGTTGACTGGACAAGCTGAAGAAGAATCTCTTAACAGAGTGATAAAAGAAGCTAATCTATATTGTTGCTTGACTAAGCCTTGGAATCATGGTGAATTAGTATCAACTATTGAAAATGCTCAGATTAATACTAACAGGACTTACCCATGAGCTACGAAAAACTAGGACTTGAGATTGCTATCCGTTCTGGACTGCTCGGCAAAATCTATCGGTCACTTCGGACGGAAATATGTTGAGGTGCATAAGTCCTAACTCATTAACTAAAAAAAGCAAAGGTGATGAATCAAATTGTGATTATTTGTGTTGATGACGAACCTATGATTTTAGATAGTCTCCGCATAGAATTAGAAGGAAATTTAGGAGATGATTATTTGATTGAATTAGCCCAAAGTGGTGAAGAAGCTTTAGAAATATTTATAGATTTAAAAAAAGATAATTATGAAATCCCAATAGTAATTGCTGATTATATTATGCCAGATATGAAAGGAGATGAACTACTTAAACGTATTCACTCAATATCTCCTCAAACTCTGAAAATAATGCTGACTGGTCAAGCAGATATAGCAGGAGTAGGAAATGCTATTAATTATGCAAACTTATATCGTTATATTCCTAAACCTTGGGAATCTGAAGACCTAAAATTAACAGTAAAAGAAGCTTTGAATAGCTATTTTAGGAGGAAGGAAATCGACAAAAAAAATGCTGATTTAGACAGAATAAATCAGGAATTAACTCAGGCTAATCTAAGCTTAAAAAAAGCTTTAGAAGCTGAATTAAAATTAACTGCTTCTGCAACTAAATTTGTACCCCATCAATTTTTATCTTTGATGGGATATCAAAATATCACAGATGTCAAATTAGGAGATAGTGTAGAGCATAAAATGTCAGTTTTATTTGCTGATATTCGCAACTTTACTACAATTTTAGAAACCATGACTCCAGAAGAGAGTTTCAAGTTTATCAATGGATATCTCTCTATTATGGAACCCGCAATAATTGAAAATCAAGGCTTTATTGATAAATACATTGGCGATGCAATAATGGCACTATTTGCTAGTAAAGCAGATGACGCTATTCATGCAGGTATTTCAATGTTAAAACGACTAAATGAATATAATAAAACTCGACAAAGACCAGAAAGACTACCATTAAAAGTTGGAATTGGAATTAATACAGGAGATTTGATTTTAGGTACAGTAGGAGGCGCTCAAAGAATAGATGGTACAGTTATTGGTGATGCAGTAAACTTAGCATCTCGTTTAGAACAATTAACCAAACAATATGATGTGTCTTTATTAATAAGTAATTCTACTTTTATAGCATTAGAAAATTCAGTAAAATATTCTATTAGATTAATTGACAGAGTTAAGGTAAAAGGAAAAGCAGAAATAGTGACAGTATTTGAAATTTTTGATGCAGATCCACCTGAATGTTTAGAGGGTAAGACAATTACGAAACATATATATGAAGAAGCAATAATATTGTATTATCAAAGAAAATTCCGTCAAGCTTCCCAACTATTTCAAGATTGTTTAAGTAAAAACCCTAAAGATCGAGTAGCTCAAATTTATTTAGAACGTTGTCAAAAGAATAGGGAATAGTTCAATAATTGATAATTGATAATTGATAATTGATAATTGATAATTAGGGCTTGCTGATTAAATCTAAAAGTCTTTACAGATAAAGGTTTTAGCTTTTTTAAGTATCAAAAAATGCGAGGTTTTAGGTGGTAATGGTTCAAAAATGAGCGGATTTTGGTCAAGAGTTGGGCAGAAAAATCACTATATCCGATTCTTCCTACTATTATAATAGAAGTTTAACTTTATATAATTGGAAACTTAACAGAACTAATGTCCGTATTGTTAGCGATCGCAGTTTTAGGCGCACTCATTGTAGTTCACGAGTTAGGCCATTTTCTGGCAGCTCGACTCCAAAAAATCCACGTTAATCGTTTTTCCATTGGCTTATTTGGCCCGATATTATGGAAGTATCAAGGGCCAGAAACAGAATATGCTATCCGCAGCTTTCTATTTGGCGGTTTTGTAGGTTTTCCCGATAATGACCCCGACAGTACAATTCCCAAAGATGACCCAGACTTATTACGCAACCGCCCTATCCTCGACCGAGCGATCGTTCTCAGTGCGGGAGTAATTGCCAATCTCATATTTGCTTATTTTCTATTAGTTACTCAAGTGAGTATCATTGGCATACCAGATTTTAACTATGCTCCAGGAGTAAAAGTTCCAGCAGTAGCTACAGATGTTAGCTCTGCAGCTACTAAAGCAGGTATTAAAGCAAATGATATTATTTTATCCGTTAACGATCAGCAATTAGGCCCAGACAAAGAAGCTATTACTACCCTAGTAGAAACAATTCAAAATAATCCTAATAAACCTTTGGAGATGGAGCTTCAGCGTGACGGACAAAAGCTATTTCTTGAAGTCACACCAGACTTAGGAGATGATGGCAAAGGTCGTATTGGAGTACAACTAATTTCCAATGGAGACATAGTGCGACATCGCCCTGACAATATTTTTACAGCTTTTAGCGTCGGTGCTAATGAATTTCAAAGGATTGTAGTTTTAACACTCCAAGGTTTTGGGCAACTCATTAGTAACTTTAGTCAGACTGCTGGGCAACTTGCTGGGCCTGTGGCCATTGTAGACATGGGGGCCAAAATTGCTGAAGATAATGTGGGGGAATTATTTCAATTTGCTGCATTGATTAGCATTAACTTAGCAGTGATTAATATTTTACCTTTACCAGCTTTAGACGGCGGTCAGTTAGCATTTTTACTCATAGAGGGAGTTAGAGGTAAACCCTTACCTCTGAATGTTCAGGAAAATGTGATGCAGACAGGTTTAGTAGTATTGTTAGGTTTAGGAATTTTCCTAGTTATTAGAGATACTGCTAATCTGGAGGGAGTGCGATCGTTACTCCAAAGGTGACATCCTCCCGGTGCTGAGTAGGAAGAAAGGCAGAAGGGAAAGAAAATTTCAAAGGGAGAAGGTTTTTTATCACTGATTATCCGGATATGATATTACGTATTAGAACGTATTTCTGTCCGAAGCGACCGATAGGGAAGCAATCTCAAACGCTACTTTTTCGTGCCTCGTGCATAAGTCCTGTCCTTTTTTATTTCATAAATTAAGTTCTTGAGTAAACAAGAAAGATACAGATAGAAAAAGTGGTTAATTTTTCTTTCCTTCCTGCCTCTTCCTTGTTACCGAATAATTAAGGTTTAAAGCCTCTCCTTTAAAGGAGAAACAAGCGGTCGAGGGATGGCGAGGAGACCTCGCCATATCCGATCAACCAAGAGAGAAAAAATTTTCCTTTGAGTCTTACCTCTCCTTGAAAAGAAGAGGTAATTATTAATTATTAATTATTAATTATTAATTATTAATTGTTGAACTCTTCCTTCTTCCTTCCAAATAATGGTGACAACTCGTAAATTTTCACTAAAACGACAGCGATCGCTCGAAATACTCCTTCGTCTCAAACGTCTTTATCCAGATGCTACCTGTACCTTGAGTTATCAAACCCCAGTACAGTTACTTGTAGCGACTATCCTTTCTGCTCAATGTACAGATGAACGAGTTAATAAAGTTACACCTGCTCTGTTTGAAAAATTCCCGGATGCTGTAGCACTAGCAAATGCAGATATTGAAGAATTAGAAAACCTAGTCCGCTCCACCGGATTTTATCGTAATAAAGCCAAAAACATTAAGGCTGCTTGCCAAATGATAGTTGAGAAGTTCGACTATCAAGTGCCAAAGCAGATGGAAAAATTGTTACAACTACCTGGAGTAGCAAGAAAAACAGCTAATGTTGTTTTAGCTCATGCCTACGGAATTATTGTAGGGGTAACAGTAGATACTCATGTTAAACGGTTAAGTCAAAGATTGGGTTTAACAGAACATTCCGATCCAATAAAAATAGAGCGAGATTTAATGCGGTTACTGCCTCAACCTGATTGGGAAAATTGGTCAATCCGATTAATTTATCATGGCCGGGCAATTTGTAAGGCCAAAAATCCAGCCTGCGATAAATGTATATTGGCTGACTTATGTACTTCAGTCGGAGGGAAGTAGGGGAGCGGAGGAGTAGGGGAGTAAGGGAGCGGGGGAGCGGGGGAGTGGGGGAGTAGGGGAGTAAGGGAGCGGGGGAGCGGGGGAGTGGGGGAGTAGGGGAGTAGGGGAGTAGGGGAGTAGGGGAGTAGGGGGAGC
>NZ_JAAHHG010000198.1 GCF_010692555.1 Okeania sp. SIO3B5
TAAAAAAATTCTTCAATCGTCATAACTACGCTCATCTTTGTAATTCTTTCTCCTCCTGACTCCTGACTCCTGACTCCTGACTCCTCCTTACTTAACCATTCTATGGCTGTTTAACCGGATTTGATATAAATCATCAATTTTAGCTGTTGTTGTTGGGTTATTTTCTTAATTAATTCCCGCCTAAAAAATACCTGATAAGTTTCAAATGGAACTGTCAAGTATAGCTGACATTCAGGTTCAAGTTCAGCAAGAACAAATCTATGGTTGTGTAAACTTAATTTTCATCTGACTGAAATAAGTTTTTTAGATACCTAGAACCATGCACGACTCGGAGAATTTCTAAAGTATTATCAATAGCCTGATATAAGATAATATATTTATCTAAAGGTACACCTCGCAACCCTGGTCTAATCTCTTCATAACTGCGTCCCATCATGGGAAAATTGATTAAGTTTTGACACTTTTTTTGAAAGGCAGCAATGAAGCTTTCTCCTCTGGCAACATTGAAATCGGCAAAATAATCTATAATTTCATTTAAATCTTTACTAGCAGAAGGAGCAATAATATAGCGATTCATATAATACTTATTTTTTACGAAATTGACGTAACTTTTCTTTCAACTGATTAACAACTATTTCTCCGTCTATTCCTTCACCTCGCCGGATTTCTTCAATAGCTATGTCTACTTTTTCTTGAGTTTCTTTTATCCATATTTGATAGGCTCTATCCCGTTCTTCTAATAATCTAAAAGCTTCGACAATAACTTCATTGGCATCTTGATATCTGCCACTTTTTAATTTTTGTTGAATGAAGTCAATTTGTTCTGAATTTAAACTAATATTCATTGCTAATTTTTACAGATAAGCTACAGTAAGATAAATTTCGTTATCTTGATTACTAATAGCATCATAACATTTTCCTGAAAGTTTTTGGAAGGCAGGAGGCAGGAGGCAGAAGGAAAGAAAAGGCTAGAAGAGAGAAAGTTTTTTGAAAGCTGATTCTCCGGACATAATATAATACCATACCTCTATAATTTGTGCATCTAATTTTTTTTGAGTTGTTCTAATTTATTCCTAATCAAAATATCAACTTCTTCAACTTCAGCAATTGATTTTGGAATATCAAAAGTCTCCGTTGGAGCTTCAGAAGTAAAGCGGTCAACAAATATATGAAATGCTACTTTGTTATTAGGATGAGCAATAACATAAGCTCTAAGTTGGGTTTTATTCATGCTATTAAAACCTGGCTTCATCACAATAACCTCCAAGTGCCATCGGCATATATTTCTATCTCTATATTATCTCCTGCTAAGATAAATAAATTACCTGTTCGCTCGTCTGGACGAACAAGAAAAATAGGAGTGAATGTATTGGTTAAAGATTTTTGCTAGTGGGAGCATCTTGCTCCCGTGCGTGACCGAGATGCTCAGATAATCAAAACTTCAAGACAAGCGATCGCTCAATTCTACATTAGTCAGTAATCACACTATTACAGATTCAAAAACTAAAAACCTAATCTGTTGGGTTTATCCTACGGATAAGCTGGCGCTAACGTATTCCTCAACCCAACCTACAAAGGTATTTCATCAATTACTGCATCCGATCGATAGTCCGATACTGAATTGCCTCAGCAACATAAGCAGGTTTCAACTCCTCATCCCCTGCCAAGTCAGCAATAGTCCTCGCCACCTTCAAAATTCGATCGCTCGCCCTCGCTGACAAACCCAATTTTCTTATCGCCCCTTCCAATAAATTCCGACTGCTATCATCCAACTTACACCACTTGGGAAAATGACGACTCTGCATCTGAGCATTACAACTTAAACCAACCTCATCCTTAAATCGATGTCGTGCGCGATCGCGTGCAACTTTCACCCTCTCCCTCACATCAACAGACCCTTCCCCAGTGTCCTGTCTCGTAATTTCCTCCGGTTTCAACCGACCAACTATCACCTGTAAATCTATCCTATCCATCAACGGGCCCGAAAGTTTTCCCCAATATTGCTCCCGTTGCCGTGGCGAACAAGTACATTGTTGAATAGGATCTCCATAATAACCGCACGGACAAGGGTTTGTACTGGCAACCAAAGTAAACTGAGCCGGAAATTCCACCGACATTCGGGTGCGCGATATTGTCACCACCCCATCTTCCAATGGTTGACGCAAATATTCCAAAACATTGCGATTAAACTCCGTTAACTCATCCAAAAATAATACTCCTCGGTGAGATAAAGAAATTTCCCCCGGTCGCGGAAAACTCCCTCCACCCACCAAAGACGGCCCAGAAGCAGAATGGTGGGGACTGCGAAACGGGCGATCGCTCACCAAACTCCCCTTATCTTTCAACAACCCTGCCACTGAATAAATTTGAGTCACTTCCAACGCCTCCTCAAAATTCAACGGAGGCAAAATTCCCGGTAAACGTCGCGCCAACATTGTTTTTCCACTGCCAGGAGGACCGACAAAAATCAAATTATGCCCCCCAGCAGCAGCTATTTCCAAAGCACGACGAGCATGATTTTGTCCTTTAACTTCTTTTAAATCTAAAGCAGAGAATTGTTGTTTTGCCAGAATCTCACCAATATCTACTTCTACAGGAGAAAAGTTAGTAGGATTATTCAAAAAATCGGTAACATCAAATATATTGTCAAATCCATAAACCGATAACCCCTTAACTACCGCCGCCTCCTTTGCATTAGCAGCAGGCACAACTAACCCGCTGATTCCCATTTTTTCTGCTGCTGCGGCAATAGGTAAAATTCCAGCTACTGGTCGTAATGTACCATCAAGGGAAACTTCTCCCAAAAATAGATGGTCTCCGAGCAAGTCTGCATTAACTTGTTCCGAGGCAGCTAAAATTCCGATACTAATAGGTAAGTCAAAACTGGGGCCTTCCTTGCGTAAATCTCCGGGGGTGAGATTAACCAGAATTTTCCGCATGGGGAAGGCATAACCGCAATTTTTGAGAGTAGCTTTGACTCTTTCCTTTGATTCTTGAACTGCGGCATCTGGCAATCCCACAACGACAATTTTCGGTAATCCCCCCGATACATCGACTTCCACACCCACTTTTACGGCCTCAATGCCAATTATTGATGCACTCCAGACTCTAGCTAACATAATTCCTTTATTCTTAAATTTGTATATTGAGTTATTTGAATATAGATAAATGAGCGAGCAAGACACTCTTTTCAGTAAAATTATCCGGCGCGAGATTCCGGCGGACATTGTTTATGAGGATGATATGGCCCTCGCCTTCAAAGATATTAATCCTCAAGCTCCTGTTCATATCCTCGTGATTCCGAAAAAGCCTATTCCCAGGTTAGCTGATGCTGTACCTGAAGACCATAGTTTGATGGGACATTTATTGCTGACGGCCAAGCGGGTTGCTCAAGAAGCAGGACTTGAAAATGGCTATCGTGTAGTGATTAATAATGGAGCTGAAGCTGGTCAAACTGTTTTTCATTTACATCTTCATATTCTTGGAGGTCGTCAAATGCAGTGGCCTCCAGGGTAATTCAAGATATAGCAGTACGTTCTTTGGGGAGTAGGGAGTAGGGAGTAGGGAGTAGAGGAATGTCTGCGCCCTATTTGCGTGATTATAGATAATGTAGTGGAGTGGCACACTTAATATCAAGTTGAGCCTATCATCCGCCAAGAAATAAATTTCTTGGCTCACAGCAGAAGTCATCTTAAGATGACTAAAGATAGCTAATTTATTATGGCGTTCTTAATGAGACTTGATATAAAACTGTGCAATAGATTTTTGTTTCTAGGTGTCTTTGTCTCCCCTACTCCCCATTCACTAAAGTCAAAATTCAAAAGTTAAAAGTTAAAAGTGATACTTTGATATCAAATCCGTTTAATTCGGTATCAAAAAATGTTCCATCTTCAACCATGACCAAATATTTCTCGATTTCCCCATCCCCCCATCCCCCCATCCCCCCATCTCCCCATCTCCCCACCTCCCCATCTCTAGGAGTCTCAAGGATAAAGCATAAGTCTAACTTATAATAAAATTCAAAAATACTTTTCTTAAAACCCTTTACAAAACTAAATTAGATGATTAATATAGTAAACAAGAAAGCAAAACGCTTTCGAGAACCTTGAAAAATACATAGCAATTATAAACCCATGACAACTACCTTACAACAGCGTGAAAACGCCAATGTATGGGAAAAGTTCTGTAGCTGGGTCACCAGTACAGAAAACCGCTTATACATCGGCTGGTTCGGTGTATTAATGATCCCTACACTGTTAACAGCTACTATCTGCTACATCATCGCATTCGTAGCAGCTCCTCCTGTAGACATCGATGGTATCCGCGAACCCGTCGCTGGTTCCTTAATGTACGGAAACAACATCATTTCCGGTGCAGTAGTACCTTCCTCCAACGCTATCGGTCTACACTTCTATCCTATCTGGGAAGCAGCAAGTTTGGATGAGTGGCTATACAACGGTGGCCCATACCAGCTAGTAATTTTCCACTTCCTCATTGGTGTATTTACCTATATGGGTCGTGAGTGGGAACTATCTTACCGCTTAGGTATGCGTCCTTGGATCTGTGTTGCTTACTCCGCTCCTGTAGCAGCAGCAACAGCAGTATTCTTAATCTATCCTATCGGACAAGGAAGCTTCTCTGATGGAATGCCTTTAGGAATCTCTGGAACATTCAACTTCATGTTAGTATTCCAGGCCGAGCACAACATCTTAATGCACCCATTCCATATGTTAGGTGTAGCAGGTGTATTCGGTGGTTCTCTATTCAGCGCAATGCACGGTTCTTTGGTAACTTCTTCCTTAGTACGTGAAACAACTGAAACTGAGTCTCAGAACTACGGTTACAAGTTCGGTCAAGAAGAAGAAACTTACAACATCGTAGCAGCTCATGGCTACTTCGGTCGTTTAATCTTCCAATATGCATCATTCAACAACAGCCGTTCCTTACACTTCTTCTTAGGAGCATGGCCAGTAGTAGGTATTTGGTTCACAGCATTAGGTGTGTCCACAATGGCCTTCAACTTGAATGGTTTCAACTTCAACCAGTCCATCATCGATTCTAGCGGTCGTGTGGTAAATACTTGGGCAGATGTAATCAACCGCGCTAACTTAGGTATGGAAGTAATGCACGAGCGTAACGCTCATAACTTCCCTCTAGACTTAGCTGCTGTAGAAGCTCCTTCTATCAACGGTTAATTTTTGAGTTTGCTTTAGTTAGCTAATCTAAACGCTCTCCAATTTTATTGGGGGGCGTTTTTTGTTTTGTTTGTCCTAAGCTCGATGCAATGGATTATTATAGCGCTACTTTAATCGGGAATAGGGAACAGGGAACAGAAGACTTTCAAAGGGTTTCAGAATTTAAAAATGTCAAACACCTTAATGCGTAGCGCTATAAAAGTCCCTGTTTTTCTCATAATTTAACGCGAAACCTGCCCCTACTGAACCGACACAGCTAAAATGGTGCATTAGGGAGTAGAGGAGTGGGGGAGAAAGATTGCTGTTGGGTTTCACTCCGTTCAACCCAACCTACTGGACTGTTTCATCTTAAATGTTGCATTAGAAAATGGGGTGATGGGGGGATGGGGTGATGGGGGGATGGGGTGACGAAAAAAAGCGCTCTGCACTATTTTAGGTGAAACAATCCACTACATTTTTAGGCGTGTCAGTCCACTACTATCAATCTAGCCACCGACAGAAACTCATCAACAAAACTTATAACTTAGTTAAACAACAATGTGCTTAACACATCTTTACAAAACGAAATAAAATAGCTATATTATTAATAAGGTCGCAGGGAAATAAAAAAACACCTGCACCACCGTACCTCGAAAATTTCATACATACATAACAGCAATCATAATTATGACAACTACCTTACAACAGCGTGAAAGCGCCAACGTATGGGAAAAGTTCTGTAGCTGGATCACTAGCACAGACAATCGTTTATACATCGGCTGGTTCGGTGTATTAATGATCCCTACCCTGTTAACAGCTACTATCTGCTATATTATCGCATTCGTAGCAGCTCCTCCTGTAGACATTGATGGTATCCGCGAACCAGTTGCTGGTTCTTTAATGTTCGGAAACAACATCATTTCCGGTGCAGTAGTACCTTCCTCTAACGCTATTGGTCTACACTTCTATCCTATCTGGGAAGCAGCAAGTTTGGATGAGTGGCTGTACAACGGTGGCCCATACCAGCTAGTAATCTTCCACTTCCTCATTGGCGTATTCTGCTACATGGGTCGTGAGTGGGAACTATCCTACCGTTTAGGTATGCGTCCTTGGATCTGTGTTGCTTACTCCGCTCCTGTAGCAGCAGCAACAGCAGTATTCTTAATCTATCCTATCGGACAAGGAAGCTTCTCTGATGGAATGCCTTTAGGAATTTCCGGTACATTTAACTTCATGTTAGTGTTCCAAGCAGAGCACAACATCTTAATGCACCCATTCCATATGTTAGGTGTAGCAGGTGTATTCGGTGGTTCTTTATTCAGCGCAATGCACGGTTCTTTGGTAACTTCTTCCTTAGTACGTGAAACAACTGAAACAGAATCTCAGAACTACGGTTACAAATTCGGTCAAGAAGAAGAAACTTATAACATCGTAGCAGCTCACGGCTACTTCGGGAGGCTTATCTTCCAATATGCATCATTCAACAACAGCCGTTCCTTACACTTCTTCTTAGGAGCATGGCCAGTAGTAGGAATTTGGTTCACAGCACTAGGTGTGTCCACAATGGCCTTCAACTTGAATGGTTTCAACTTCAACCAGTCCATCATCGATTCTAGCGGTCGTGTGGTAAATACTTGGGCAGATGTAATCAACCGTGCTAACTTAGGTATGGAAGTAATGCACGAGCGTAACGCTCACAACTTCCCTCTAGATTTGGCTGCTGTAGAAGCTCCTTCTATCAACGGTTAATTTTTGAGTTAGCTTTAGTTATTTAATTTAAACGCTCTCCAATTTTATTGGGGGGCGTTTTTTGTTTTCAATGTTACGCGAAATAATTTTATCTATTCAGGACTTACACAAATTAACCTTGAAAGCGCCATATGTAGGGGCGAATGGCATTGGCTAACGCCAAGCTCCGCTTTATATGTTGCGGAGCAAAATGCCCTCACTGGATTTAGTTTCCGTGCGTAAGTCTCATCTATTACAGCGGTTTTCATTTCAGTAGACCACAGTAGGGACGTTGCATGCAACGTCCCTACAGGGTTTTGGTTATGACGATGTGGTTCATCAATTTGAAAAGCGCTTTAGACCAAATTTATTGATTTCGTTCCAGCTATTATCTCTTGCTTCGTGGTAA
Source organism: Okeania sp. SIO3B5 (assembly GCF_010692555.1). GTDB lineage: Bacteria > Cyanobacteriota > Cyanobacteriia > Cyanobacteriales > Microcoleaceae > Okeania. Next base: position 7,312 of record NZ_JAAHHG010000198.1, read on the forward strand.
TTTATCTGCTGCATCACCGATAAACTCAACTTTGCCGACAAATGAACAAAGAGAACGGGTACTAACTGCCATTGTCATATCAAAAGATCCATCAGGTTTTATATTAAAAGGTGCTTTCAAATACGCAGTAAGGTTCCATGGATACCATCTATTTCTCTGTTCATCAAAAGAACTAGCACTAACCACAACTAAATTTTGATCCAGATCGAGCCTGTGCTTTTTTCCATTAGCTTCAGTCAATGCAAGAGTGAAACCATTGACAACTGATTTGAGGTTTGCAGACACTAAGTCTCGCGAATTTTCACCCGCACCACCTCTGCTAGAGTACGTGTTGCCACACGACATATAACCAACAACTTCTTTAACAGACTTAGACGCAGAAACTATGGGAGATTCTCCTAAACCAGTCAGGATAAATGCTAACCAGTCAACTGAAACAGATTCATACTTATCCGTCCCATTTGCTTGCGCACACTTGCCAACATAGTCACAACTTTTACTATTTGCAACTTCACTAGAACTGTCATAGCTTAGGAATGGTTTTCCTGCCGATGTTTCTGCTAATTCAAGTTGCTTAAGTGTAATTTCTTGCTTCTTCAATTCTTCTGTTACAACTTCTTGAGATTCAGATAAGTTTTCAATATAACTTAGACTTTTCCCCACTGGTTCACGAGAATTAGCAATGGAAGATTGGCTCAAGGTAGCAAGAGTAACCAAAACCAATTTCATAGGAATTGATAAATATGACTTCATAACTTCTATTAATTCAATAGTATTTGCTATTTTTAATTAATTCGTACACCAAAAAACTATTCTTTCTAAGATATTCAGGACTTACGCAAATTGACTTTTAAAGCACCATCTGTAGGGGTGCCATTCGGAGCTTTGCGGAACGCAAATGGCATTGGCTAACGCCAAGCTCCACTAACGCACTAGCTATATGTAGAGTCTCTGCGTAAGTCCTGAAAATGTAGCAAAATTTTTGAGATTTGGTATAAGCCCAAAATGAACCTACAACCTACAACCTACAACCTAAAACCTTCTTCAAGTCCAAGCACGGAAGAAAGTATTTTCTTGCCAAACACTGGCTGTTTTTTCTTCGATCGCTCCCATGTCCTGTTGAGTTAACTGCTGAAACGTCTGGGCAACCCTAACATTAGACTGCAACATTTCCACAGACTCTGTCGCTACGATACAACAATGTACCCCCTCTAAGGACAATACATATCCCATCGCTTCCTCCATATTCAATATCCCCGGTTGGAGTAACTTACCGTAAGCTGGTATTTTCATTCCAATAACACCCACATTTTTTTGTTGCGCAACAGGTAACACAGTAGGAGCAAATGGTCGCGGATGATGTTTGTCAGCAGCATTAATAGAAACCAGAGTAGTATCAAATGGATAGCGACGTAGTCCTTCAGCAATAATATCAGGTTCGTGATGACCTGTAATTCCTGAAAATTTGACTATACCTTGTTCTTTTGCTTCTTCCATTGCTTTGATAGCACCTTGGGAACTGAAAATTTCATCTAAAGTTTCTGTAAAGGAAACATGGTGTAACTGCCACGAGTCAAGATAGTCTGTATTTAATCGTTTTAGCGATCGCTCTAATTCTCTTCATGCTCCGTCGCGATCGCGTATTCCGGTCTTACTTACCAAAAATATATCTTTTCGATAAGCGGGTAAAACTTTTCCAAACTGTTCTTCACTTGCACCATAACTAGCAGCAGTATCAAAATATCTAATTCCTAGAGACAGAGCAGCTTCAATTACTGCCATAGCCTCTTTTTCTTTCCCACTCTTACCTACAGGTGTTTTTCCTGCTCCACCTAAACCTAAAAGTGGTACTTTGATGCCAGTTTTACCTAATACTCGTTCTGGCATTGTGGATGTGGTGGGTAGCTCTTTAGCAGATGCTACTTTGGTCTGAGATTTTTTATTTACGGCAGCACAACCTACTATACTACTGGTAGCAGCAATGCTTGTCATTATAAAGTTACGTCGAGTCGTTTTTTTTGTCATAGTTATCTATGATTTTTTTGTTGTTTACTCTATATAAAGCGCTTCTCTAATTTATGAGATACAGTTTTAGTTCCCCCCTAGCCCCCCTTAATAAGGGGGGAACTGGTTAAAAAGGGGGGAGGCTTCAAAGTCCCCTTTTTTAAGTGGGATGTGCGGGGGATCGTAAATGTAACTCATCTTTATGAGAAATGCCATATACTAATTGTCTTTTCCAAATTTAACACTAATTTTAGAAATTCCACTCCATAAATAAGTCTGTTACTGGTAATGTAAAACCTGGCAAAATATCTTCTCCATCTAAATTATCAGCAACTTGTAATAACTTATCTGGTTGTGGTTTATGGTAGACTAAAATTGATTTTTCATCAGGATTAATTACCCAAACTAACCGACAGTTATTTTCAAAGTATTCAACAATTTTTTGATGTAGTTCTTCAAATGTATTATTGGGAGAAATTACCTCTACTGCTAAATCGGGAGCGCCCTGAAAATAACCTTTAGGTAATCGCTTTAATCCTAATAAACGGTCTTTGGAAACAAAAGAAATATCTGGTAATAATTAATAATTAATAATTAATAATTAATAATTACCTCTTCTTTTCAAGGAGAGGATTGACGCGGTAGGGAAATTTTTTTCTTGTTTATCCTTTAAAGGAGAGGCTTTAAACCTTAATTATTCGGTAATATTACCATGTTCCATTCCTGAGTTTCCCATATCGACAACTTCTCCATTAATTAATTCATGATGACTGCCATTTTCTGATAATGCCTGAAATTCTTCATCAGTTAATATCTTATTTTCGGTTGCTAGATTCATAAATTTATTCTGATTAATTTAGTAATTGAATATTTTATCAAATTGGCTCAATTACATTTTATATCATATCAAATATGCGGAAAAAAATCGGAGTAATATAATTTATACTGTCAGTAGGGGCAAACGGCTGTTTGCTCCTATAATACTGATTATTATTACTAAATGCCAAATAATACTAAAGAAAGACGGATTTAATATCGCACTATATTTTTAGTCAATAGCAAATGTTTAAATTTTCCCTCAAACAAATTACCGAAAAATTCAGGTATAAAGCCTCTCCATTCATGGATAAAAAAGCGGTCAAGGGATGGCGAAGTTTCCTCCCAATATCCAATCGACCCAGAGAAGAGAAAAAATCCTTTTATCCAATCCTCTTATTTATAAAAAAAGGTAATTCTAAATTCTTAATTCTTAATTCTAAATTATTGACAATTACTTTTCTTGTAGTATTTCTCAATCCATTAATAGCACTTAGTCAGGAAACTACTACAACAATTTGTTCCTCTGAATTAAGTAATCGGATTGATGCTGTAATTAATCGCCCAGTTTTTAATCGTTCTCGGTGGGGAATTTTAGTGGAAACTTTATCGGAAAAAACTACAATTTATAACCGGGATGCTAAATATTATTTCATTCCTGCTTCTACGGCTAAACTGTTAACAACTGCTGCAGTATTACAAAAACTTCGCCCTCAATTTAGAATTAGAACTTCAGTTTATGGTGATGGGAATGGCAATATATATATTGTGGGTAGAGGCGACCCTAGTTTAACAGAAACTCAACTACAAAGTTTGGCTGAACAATTAAAGGAACAAGGCATAGAAACTATTAATCAATTAATTGCTGATGATAGTTATTTTGAAGGAACAGGAGTTAATCCTAATTGGGAATGGGAAGATGTTCAGGCTGGTTATGGCGCACCAATTAATAGTTTAATTCTGAATCAAAATTCTATAGATTTGGTTTTGTCGCCTCAAAATTTAGGTCAACCTTTACAAGTTACTTTTGTTAATTCTGTTGAAGGTCAAAAATGGCAGATTGAAAATAATTCGGTGACTGTAGGGAAGAATGAAAAAGAATTTGTTGAGGTAGGAAGAGATTTTATTCAGCCAATAATTCGGATATCTGGGCAATTACGAGTTGGCTCGGCATCGGAACCTGTTTATGTGGCGGTTGTGGAACCTGTGGATAATTTTTTAAATCAATTTAGTCAAGTTTTAGCAACAACAGGAATTCAGGTTTCTCAAATAGTAAAAAAATCACAGATTGCCTCTAATATCAATTTGACTGAATTAGCTTTTGTGGAGTCTCCAACATTAGCGGAATTAATAGAGGAAGTTAATAGAAAAAGTAATAATGTTTATGCAGAATCTTTGTTACGGCAAATGGGAGTTAGGAGTAGATTAATTCCTAGAAAAAAATCTAATAATCAGACTTTAGCAAAAGGTTTGGAAGAGGTAAAAGTAATTTTAACTAGGTTAGGAGTTACTCCCAATAGTTTTATTTTAAATGATGGCTCTGGTTTGTCTCGTCATAATTTAGTTAGTCCGGAAGCTTTGGTACAAACTCTCAGAATAATGGCTAATTCTCCTTGGGCAAATATTTATAGAAATTCTTTACCTGTGGCTGGTATAAGTGGCACATTGAGTAGACGTTTTAGAAATAGTTTTGCTGAGAGAAATGTACAAGCTAAAACAGGAACAATTAGTGGAGTTTCTGGTTTAGCAGGATATATTCAACCTGCTAATTTTGAGCCTTTAATATTTAGTATTATTGTCAATCAGTCAGAGTTAGAAACTAAAAATTTGAGAAGTGCTATTGATGAAATAGTTTTGCTATTGACTCAGTTAAAGTCTTGTGGTTAGAAATCATTTATTTATGGACGTAGATTAAAAAATGTGTAAGCATTCAGCCATCAGCCAGCCTCCTACCGGAGGAACTGCGTTATCAGCCAGCCTCCTCCGGAGGAACTGCGTTAACAGCTATTGCTTTTAGTTTAGGATAAAAGCAATATTTAATTGTCTTACTATAAAAGTTGACTCCCTTGCCCTTAAAGTCTATTTTAATTTAGACACTGTCCTATATGAGAGAGTCTTGTTGCTGATAGCTGACAGCTAATAGCTGAATGCTTACAAAAATGTTTTAAATAATTAGGGTTTGCTGAAAAAGTCTTTTAGTAGGGATAGGAGACAGGAGACAGGAGACAGGAGAAATGGGAATGAGCGAGAAGGTAGAAGTAAGAATTGTCCCAAGATTGTTCTGCCCAACTATACGCCTAAAATACTAACTTTTTGAGTGTTTTAGACTGAAACAGGCGCACTTTTTTTTTGCCTGAAAAGGCTAAAGTCTTTATATGTCAATGCTTTTAGATTTAATCAGCAAACCCTAATTAAAAACCATTAGACTAGATTGCATAAAATTGACATAGTTCAAAGACTATTAGACATCTCCAAAAATTAAAAATAAAATCAATTGTCCCAAATAAATTATCAATTATTATTATGCCATTTTGAAAAAATAATGTTACGAATAATAAGCACCATAAAAAGACTTTCAGATAAGGTATGTTTCACGAAAAAGGTAATTTAAAACATCAAAAGTGGTATTCAATTTATCCATTATGCATTCTAAATTCTAAATTCTAAATTAGAATAAATACCCTAACTATTTGTAGCAAACATTTATCAATTATTCTTACCTGTTCCCTGTTTCCTGTTTCCTGTTCCCTCTTTTCTGGAGATGTCTATTTTAGATTTGTTATAATCGGAAATAAAAACAAGAGAATATCAATTCTGAAATAGATAAAGCAGTACCCAACTTTCAAATCATAAATTTTAACTAATATGAATGAACTAGAAAATATATTGAATATTTCTCAAACGTCAGACTCAATATTTGACAAAGTTGATTTGATCAATCGTGCGAACTTGGATGTAGAGGACGACACTGAATCATTTGCAATAGGAGAATTTAATAGTGATGGTATCTCAGATTTAGTAGTTGTCAACAGTCGCTCTGATAACTTATCAGTGTTATTAGGGAACGGTGATGGTACTTTTAGGGATACTATGAACTTTTTTGATGTGGGTGAATTTCCTCGCTCGGTTGCAGTAGGAGAGTTTAACGGTGATGGCATTTCAGATTTAGCTGTCGCGGATGGCAACCTATCAGTGTTATTAGGAAACGGTGATGCTAGCTTTAGTAATTCTACTAGCATTGATAGAGGGGACGTAGAAGATAGAGCTGATTTTGTTGCAATAGGAGAGTTTAATGGCGATGGCATCTTAGATTTAGCAGTTCAGAATACTGATACTAGAACGGTAATAAGTGGCTCTTGCTGTGACGATCCTTTGGAATTGTGCTGTGATGCGCTGATTGACGAGAATAGAATTACCATATCAGTGTTATTAGGAAACGGTGATGGCAGCTTTAATAATACGAGCAACTTTCTTTTCAGGGATTTTCAACCTTTTGCAAATATCTCTTCAACTGTAGTAGGAGAGTTTAATGGTGATGGCATCTCAGATTTGGCCTTAGCGGATGGCAGTCTATCAGTTTTATTAGGAAATGGTGATGGTAGCTTTAGTAACGCCACAACATTTGATGCAGGTGAATATCCCCGCTCGGTTGCAGTAGGAGAGTTTAATGGGGATAGCATCTCAGATTTAGCTGTAGCAAACTTTAGATCCGATAACGTATCAGTGTTATTAGGAAATGGTGATGGTAGCTTTAGTAACGCCATCAACTTTGATGTAGGTGAATTTCCGCGCTCGGTTGCAGTAGGAGAGTTTAATGGGGATAACATCTCAGATTTAGCTGTAGCAAATTCCGATGACATATCAGTGTTATTAGGAAATGGTAATGGTAGCTTTAGTAATGCTATCAATTTTGATGCAGGTGAATTTCCCAGTTCCCTTGCAGCAGAAGAGTTTAATAGTGATAGCATTTCAGATTTAGCAGTGTTAAACGGTTCACGGGGTGACGACAATATATCTATCCTCTTTAATACTACTCCAGTTCCCTCCATAGGTGGTATTATTATTCAAGGAGAAGCTGTGGGTACTGAAAATAACGATCTAATATCTGGCAGTGAAATAGACGATAAATTCTTCGCACTTGCTGGAGATGATATAATATCTGTTCAAGCAGGTGACGACGAAGTTAATGGCAACCGGGGAAATGATGTTATTAGTGGTGGTGCAGGAAATGATAATCTACATGGAGGTAGAAATTTAGATTATATTCTCGGTGATGATGATAACGATCTAATATTTGGCGATCGCGACTCAGATACTCTCAACGGTGGAGAAGGTGCAGACACAATTTATGGTGGTAAACAGAATGATGAAATAGTAGGTGAAGAGGGAAATGACTTTATTTCTGGAGATCTCGGTGATGATACTCTATCAGGGGATAGAGGTAACGACACTATTCTTGGCCAGGATGGTAACGATCTGATTACAGGTGGTGAAGATCCCGATCTGATTACAGGTGGTGAAGGTAGCGACACCTTAATTTTTTCTAGTTCTAGTGGAGAACGAGACGAAATTACTGATTTTTCTCCTACACAGGGAGATTTAATGATCTTAGACAAGAGAACTTTCTCTGCTATCGAAAGCGAGTCGGGCAGTAGTTTCAGCATTGCGAGTGAGTTTGCAATAGTTACTAATGATGAACTTGCAGAAACAGCTAATGCCGTTATTGTCTATAATCTGGAAAATGGTAATTTGTTTTATAATCCTAATGGTAGTGAACCTGGTTTTGATAGTGGTAACTCTAACCCTGGAGGTATATTTGCCACCTTAAGTAACACTCCGTTATTAACAGCAGGAGATTTCTTCATCAGATAAATTGACCAAAATTGAAAAACTCTGATACTATTAATTAGGAGTTACTGCTACCAATATAGTTATCTATTATAGTTATCTATTGTTGAAGTTATGCAAATGTTAGAAAAAGAAAAAATAGCACTAACATTAAAAATTAATGGAGTGCCACATCATCTAGAGATAGAACCTCGCGTGACTCTGTTAGATGCACTGCGAGAATATTTAGGTTTAACAGGGACAAAAAAAGGATGCGATCGCGGAGAATGTGGAGCTTGCACGGTATTAGTCGATGGAAAGCGAATTAATGCTTGTATGACTCTGGCAGTAATGCAAATGGGAAAGTCAATTATTACTATTGAGGGTTTAGCAGAAGAAAATGGACAACTACACCCAATACAAACAGCTTTCATTGAGCATGATGCTTTTCAATGTGGGTATTGTACTTCCGGCCAAATAATTTCTGCAGTAGGTTTACTAGCAGAAACACAACCAAAGTCAGACCGAGAAATTCGGGAAGGTATGAGTGGCAACCTCTGTCGTTGTGGTGCTTATAATCATATCGTTGCAGCAGTTCGTGAGGTAGTGGAGAAAACAGAAAATGCAGCCATTTAGTTATGCGAAAGTTAATGAAGAAAATACGGCCATAACCACAGTTTCTCAGGATCGGACTATATTTTTTATTGCTGGTGGTACAGACTTGATAGGTTTAATTAAAGATGGCGTACAAACACCAAAACAAGTTGTAGATATCAACCCTCTACCTTTAGACTCAGTGGAAGTTGATGCTGATAATAACCTCCGCATCGGTGCCTTGGCAAAATTGAGTGATGTTGCTCGTTATTCCACAGTGAAAAATTCCTATCCTGTTATTTCAGAAGCAATATTAGAAAGTGCTTCTCCTCAACTGCGGAATATGGCAACAGTGGGAGGAAATTTATTACAACGGGTACGCTGTAATTATTTTCGCGACCCAGTTTTTCCTTGTAATCGTCGTATTCCAGGTACGAGTTGCCCTGCTATGGAAGGTTACAATAGAATGCACGCTATTTTAGGTACAAGCGAACATTGCATTGCCACTCATCCTTCAGACTTGGCAGTAGCATTAGTTGCTTTAGATGCGATGGTTTGTATTCAAAGTAAAACTGGACAACGCCGAGTGCCGATAAATGATTTTTATCTGTTGCCTGGAGAAACACCCCACCGAGAAAATGTTTTAGAGCATGGAGAGTTAATAGTTGCTGTAGAAGTGCCTGCTGTTTCCTGGTTTAGTAATTCTCACTATCTCAAAGTACGCGATCGCGCCAATTATGAATTTGCCCTAGTTTCTGTAGCTCTTGCTCTGGAAGTTGAGCAAAATATTATCAAGTCTGCACGACTAGCATTAGGAGGAGTTGGTACAAAACCTTGGCGTTCCCAGGAAGCAGAAACAGCATTGCAAGGAAAACCGATAAATGAAGCAACTTTTTCTACGGCAGCAGAAGCAGCTTTGGCACAAGCAAAACCACAACAACATAACCAGTTTAAAATTGAACTAGCTAAACGTAGCATTATTCGTGCGCTGTCAACTGTATTACTTAGGAGTAAACCCACCCCTCGCCCCTCCCAGGAGGGGAAGTCATGAGTCAGGAGGGAAGAAAGAAGAAGAAACAGGAGTAGAAGGAGAAAGTTTTTTGTTTAACTGGCGCACAATTTTCCTGACTGTATTACTTAGGAGTAAACCCACCCCTCGCCCCTCCCCCTCCCAGGAGGGGAAGTCAGGAGTCAGGAGTAAACCCACCCCTCGCCCCTCCCAGGAGGGGAAGAAAGAAGAAGAAACCCCGAGTAGAAGGAGAAAGTTTTTTGTTTAGCTGGCGCAAAACTTTCCTGTTGGAATGCTACCACAAACGTTAACGCTTTTGCTTCGCGAAACGCCAAAAAAACTAACTATTAGACATCTCCAATAATAAAAAATAAAATCAATTATCCCAAATAAATTATCAATTCTTCCCCTCCCCTCCTGGGAGGGGCTAGGGGTGGGTTGGGAGGGGGAGGGGCTAGGGGTGGGTTGGGAGGGGGAGGGGCGAGGGGTGGGTTCCA
>NZ_JAAHHG010000199.1 GCF_010692555.1 Okeania sp. SIO3B5
TTTTAAAAATAGATGTACTTGGTATTGGTGGAGCAAAGGTTGGTGCTGATGTTGAGCAAAGAAATATTCAAAGGGTGAAAGTTAGTCTTTCTCCTGTGTTTACTAAAGAGGAATTGAAAGAATATTGTCAAAAAGAGGCACCTGAATTTTATAAGTCTATGTTTCACGAAAGTGTGGGTGCGACAATAAAGGGAAGAGAGGAAAGAGAAGACTAGAGAATGATACAAAGTTAAGAATAGGCTGAAATTTTGTAAGAATAGGCTGAGATTTTGTGCGATGAAAACTTTAAAATTATTTTTAACTGTACCTGAAAATTCAGAGTCAGGAAAAATTCAAATCAATATTGATAATTATGGTTCTTATCAGTCAAAACTTCCTGGGTCTGAAGATGTGAAAAAATGGCTTATTGCTATGATAAATGCTTTAGATTCACGAGAGTTTACATTAAAGAGATTTAATAATTTTGATGAGCGAAATTGGATGGTAAATCAAGGTTGGTTAAATGAAGCTCAAACAAATTTTACTTCAGATATTCTCAAAAAAATAGGTCAGGATATCTATCAGACTCTTTTTCCATCACTAGAAGCAAGAGAGTTACTATCAAGAAGATTAGGTACTTTGGAAGCTAATGAACAATTACATATTCAACTACAGTTTAGTGCAAAAATTTCTGAAAGAGGTCGTTTACCAGATTATCTTTGGGAGTTAGCTTGTGATGATAGAAGTTTTTTAACAGAACAAAAAGTTACTTTTTCTCGTTTAATTGCTTTTCCCAAGAATGTACCTAATTTTCCTACTGTTGAACAAATTAATGTGTTATTAGTTTCATCGACAGTTGGAGATACAGAATTAGGTTTACTTAATCTTGATTTCCAAGAGCAAGAAGCTATTTATGAAAGTTTAAAGAAAGCAGAAATTGCTGTTGAGTGTAAAAAAAATATCAGTTTTAAAGAATTAGGAGATTATCTAACTCAAATACCTTTAGAAAAAACACCTCATATTATTCATTTTGATGGTCATGGTTACTTTGGTAAACGCTGTAATAAGTTTGACTGTTGTGCTATTAACAAATCCAAAGCTACTCACTGTCGAAAATGTAATTCCCCTTTAGAAAAAACACCTCAAGGATATTTATTATTTAAACCGAATATTGATGATCGGGAACGAGAGGCTGATTATATTAGTGCTAAAGAAATTAGTGATTTAATTCAGAATAGTAATTTTGGTTTAGAAAATCAGCCAGAATTAGGTGTCCGTTTAGTGGTAATGAGTGCTTGTAAAAGTGGTTGGACACGGGGTAGTGACTCAGTATTTAATGGTATTGCTCAACAATTAATTGCTCAACAAATTCCGGCAGTAGTGGCAATGCAATACAACGTTATTGTTGATGCAGCAACTGCTTTTGCTGAACGTTTTTATCAAGCATTAGCTAATAGAAAACCTTTAACTACTGCTGTAAGTGTCGGACAAACTGCAATGGGTAGGGAAGGAAATCAATGGTATCGTCCTGTACTATATTTAAGATGGGAAAATAATGATGGTGGGCGGTTATTTGGAGAAGATACAACATTATTATTTGAGCGTTATGTTGAAAATCTTGTGACTAAATTAGAAGCTGAAAAGGGTGTTTTGGAATATATTGATTTGTTTGCTGAAACTTCTACATCGTTGAGTAGCTTTGTTCCTAATTCTCAATCAAGTCTTGCACCAGGTTTAGATAATTTAGCATCATCTTATCAATCAAATCAAATAGATGAAAATAATGTCATTGCATCCATAGAAAATATAGTGGCTAATCATCAAAAGTTTGTTTTAATTGGTGAACCTGGTTCTGGTAAGTCAACAGCATTAAAACATCTTGCTTTGACTCAGGCAAAAGAATTTTTGTCTGATAAATTTACTGCACCAATGCCTTTTATTTTGGAGTTAGAGTTCTGGTCTAAAGATATAAAATTTGACTCATTTGTTCAGCAACAATGGCAAGAATTTCAGTTACTAAATGTTAGTCTTCAAGATTTTTTCACTAAAAGGGATGTAATTTTATATCTTGATGGTTTAGAAGCAATATTGGGAAATTCTGAAAGGAGAGTTAACAGAGTTAACCAAATTAAAAAGTGGTTACGTCGTTCACAAGCTCTACAAAAAGTAATAGTTACTTGTAGATCGGATTATTATCAGGATGATGATATTAATTTAGGGTTGTCTACTTTTGAAATTCAACCTATGTCTACAGACCTAATTCGTAGTTTTGTCAGTCAGGAATTAAATGATAAATCTGAGAATTTTCTGAAACAGATATTCTCAAATGGGGAGAATCAGGATACTAAAAATAGTATTCAGCAGTTGGCAAGTAATCCTTATTTACTTTATGCTTTAATTATTATTTATCAGTATGAACCAGGCAATAAGTTACCACAAAATAGTGGTGCTTTATTTTCACGTTTAGTCAAAGCTCTTTGGAAAAGAGAAAGAGAGAAACCTAATACTGAATTATTATCTTATTCGGAAGTTGAAACCTATTTTGCTGATTTAGCTAATTATATATTTCAACAAGATAGTTTAATTGTTAAACGTGAGACTGCTATATCTATTTTGAATAACGACCGGAATTTGTTGTTAGCAGGAAAAAGTGCGAATTTATTAGTTGTTCAGGATAATACAGTCAGATTCAAGAATAGGTTGATTCAGGATTATTTTTTGGCTGTTACGTTAAAAAGTAAAGGTTTAAATTCGATTCTCAAAAAGCCTACTATTTTTAATGGAAAACGTCTGATAGAATCTTGGGATTATCCTATTATTGCATTGTCTGGTTTAGTTAATGAACCAAATGAAATTATTAAACAGATAGCTGAAAAAGACCCTTATTTGTCTGCAATGTGTTTAGATAGCGGTGTTAAAGTAAATGATGAAGCATTAGAATTTATTGTCACTAAATTAGTTCAAACTTTTGATATTACAATTCAAGATAATTTTGAGGAAATTATCCAATACGAGAAGATTGGGGAGACAAAAAAACTATTAGCTCAATATTACCTTAATAGACTAGGTACAGACACAATCCCAATTTTAGGAAAGATACTTATTAACCCTCAAAAAAACGCATTTATCAAACGCGCTATTATTGATTTGCTAGATATGTATAATGATATTCGCATCATACATTCTCTATCAGAAATAGTAAAAGACTCATCTATAGAAGAAAAAGCTATTCAATTAGCAAATCAACAACTACTAAAACTCAAGGCAGTTATTACTGCTTCAAGTGTTGGTGGTTTAGCATTAGCAGCAGTGACCTCTAATAAAACTTCTAAGGTATTATCAAAAACTCAAGATGCTTGGGATAAAGTTTGGGGAAATAAGTCACAAAATTCTCAATTAGAATTAAGAATTCCTGCTATATATGCTTTAAGTCGTTTGAAAAATCAGGAGGCAACTTTACCTCTGATTGATGGATTAATTGATGCAAATAATGATGTTCGTCAAGCTTGTTTAACTTCTTTAAAATCTTCAGGTTGGCAACCAGAAACTAACAAGGAACAACTTTATTTAACTATTGCAGAAAATAGATGGTCTGATTGTCAAGCATTTGGAGAATTAGCTATTTCTCCTTTATTATCAGTTTTGAATGATGAGACAGAAGCTATACAAATTAGTGTAATTACTACTTTAGGTGAGTTGGGTTTAAAAGCTCAAGATGCAGTTGTACCAATTTTAAATAAATTGTTTGATAAAAATACAACTATTGTATTGAAGAAAACTTGTATAGAAGCAATAGGTTTAATTCCAACTAAAATTACTGTTATTGGGTTGCTTAAAGCATTACAAACTTTATCGGAAGATTTACAAGATTTGGCACTTGAGAAACTCAATAATATTGATGAAAAACAAAAGTTAGCTGGTTTAATTTATGCACTTGAGGTAGATTTTGATAGTATAATACAACCTAAAACTAATCTGACAATTGGAAAAATTCTTAAGGGTGATGAGAATACTAAATTCAAAATAGCTGCTATTGAAACTTTGGGAAAACTTGGTTCAGTAGATGCGATAAATATTTTACTCTCAACAATGAATCAAGAGAATGAAAAATTGGTAATTGCTTGTATTAATGCACTGTCTAACCACAAACAATTAAACGTAATATCGGCGATAGTAGAAAAACTTAAAGATGACAAAAATTCTATTAAAAAAGAGGCGATTAAATCTCTAGGTAAATTACAAGCAGAAACAGCAGTTGATGAATTAGTAAAGTTATTGCCTTCACGACAAAAGAAAAAGCGGTTTGGACTCAATATATCTAAAATATCCAATTTTTTTGAAGCTGACTTAGTAGGTAATATTTTAGGTGCTTTACAACAAATTGGCACTCCAGAAGCAGAACAAGCAATAGACAGTTGGAACAGTGAGAATAAATAACATACTTTAGATTATATTATCAGTATCATGTTCTAGTTCTTCATCTAAGCGATCGAGCCACTTTAGAGCTAATTTTCCTGTGCTTTTTGCAGACCAATTATTTAGCCAATAACTTACAAATGCACCAACTATGAAGAAAAATTTTGTTATTATCTTACCTAGGGTTTTTGCAAGAAATTTTATCAACACTTTCCCCACGGTTTTACCTGTAGTATTGCGTGCTAACTTTGCAGGTTTCTTGAAAACTTGTTTGATGTATTCTTGACCTAATTCTATTGTAGCTCCACCTATAGCTTCACGGCCTTTCTGTTCCCACAGTTCCCGAGCAGTAGCAATTCCTAGTTTAATTACTATATTTAAAGGTTCACCTTCAGGAGCAGTCTGACTAAGTATATAGTTTTTAAGTGTTTCTAATCTAGCATCATCAGGCTCATATCCATAAGCATAAGCCAATAGATAAATCATTTCTGCTTCTGCCTTTGTAGATAAAACTATATCAATAAGCAAGGGAATAATTATTGTTACCCATCCGACAAAACTTGTTAGAAAACCTATTCTCGCACATTTACCTGCTCGTTTATCAATTATTTTTTTGGCAATCTGTTCTCTGGACAATTTTCGATTTCTGGTTATAAATCTATCGAATTCTGTCTTTAATTTATGTGCATCTGGCTGGAACATTTTTATCTATAATAGTTGTTTAATATTGATAATTGATAACAAAATTGTAGCTCATATTTGCTGAGGCCATATTTGACAAAGGTAAAACCCTGTGTCTTGAGACCGAAGATTAGTCAATCTTCACTTTCTTTTTCATGCTCCATAACAATAATTCCGAAATTACTGCTTTAGCTTTACAATAGTTAAAATAAGTAGAACAGTAATTAAATTTTTTAAAAGTATTATGCCTCCTCGTTGGCCTCGTAAACCTGACCGTAATGACCCAGAATTCCGCAAATTGGACGACCGAATGAATTTTGCTATTCATGTGGCTATTTTTGCTGCGAGTAATTCTGGTATATGGTTCTTCCGTAATCTCACAGCAGCAACTTGGCCTTGGACTATCTGGGTAACAGGTGTTTGGGTGTCATTATTGTTAATTCATGGGATTTATATTTTTGCACTGGCAGATTATGCCACCATCTCAACTGATAACTAATAACTGATAACTAATAACTGGGTGCATCTCAATTAAGCGATAAGTAATTGTCAAGAAATAGGGATGAATAGGGTGTATCTCTTAATGTGCAAAAATACTTTTTTTCCTATATATTCCCTGTTGCCTGTTGCCTAAAAGCGATAAATTTTTGGCTTTATTCACGCATTGAGATGCACCCTAATAACTGATAACTAATAACTGATAACTGATAACTGAAATGAGTAATGGTAGTACAACACAAATAATTGAAGGTTTAGCAGCAGAAATTGGAGATAAGGTTTACATTGATATTGCTGGTTGGCATCTCTATTTATCTGATGCAAAGCTGCATACTATTTTGGCAGAAAAATTTTATCCTATTCTGACAGAGGAAGTACCTTCGGAAGGTCAAGTTGTGGAAATATTACAAGGAATTCCTGTTAAGTTAGGTGGTGGTAGAAAGGAGCTTCCTCTGATTGATTTGTTGCCGATGCAGTGTCAGACTGATTTGATAGAAATTTTAGCAGATTTTAGACAACAAATTTAATTTGAAAAAAGGCTTTAGTCTGTAGAAATAATAATAATAATAATTAGGGTTTGCTGAATAAACCTGAAAGTATTGACTGATATTGGTTTTAGCATTTTAGACTTGAAAAAAGTACCAGCTTTTCGGCGGAAAAAGCTCAAAAAGCTAGTATTTTGGGATGATTATGGCAGAAAAATTGAGAGACAATTCTTACTCTTACCGAATAATTAATAATTAATAATTAAATAATTCTGGTTTAAAGCCTTCCCTTTGAAGGGGAAAATAAAGAAATAATATTTCCTTATTTTCAATCCTCTCGGTTTTAACCAGAGGTAATTCTCAATTATCCATTATCAATTATCAATTAATGAACTCCCCTCTCATTCCCATTTCTCCTGTCTCCTACCCCTGCAAAAAGACTTTATTCAGCAAACTCTAATTAGGCTGTCTACTGAGGTTTACTTTCATAGACAACCTAATTTTTTTTATCATCCTAAAAAATATTGATATTTGTAGGGCAAAAGCAACAGATTTAATCTAGAATTTTGCAACTTTATTGATTACAAATTTATCAGTTTTTATAGAATAACCAATCTAGCAATATTCAAGATAAAATAGAGTAATTAATAGCCGATTAATTTATCAAATATTTTTGTATTTAATTAGGGCTTGCTGATTAAATATAAAACCCACATTCCGCACTTCAATTTGTAACATAGAAATTAGTATAAAATCCGTAGCTAACTTAAGTATTTATACTATTTGATCACTATAATTTATTTCTTACTTTTGACTTTTGACTTTTGACTTTTGACTTTCATTTTCATACTACATTTTGTCGTGCGGAATGTGGGATAAAAGCATTGACATATAAAGACTAAAGCCTTTTTGGAGTCGAAAAAAGTGCAAATTTTTCAGCTATTTATGCTCAAAAAGTTAGTATTTTAGGCGCATAGTTGAGCAGAAAAATCATTCTTACAATTCTTTCTCCTACCTCCTATAAATTCCAATTTTTCCTGTCTCCTACCCCTACCAAAAGACTTAATTCAGCAAGCCCTAATTACTTACAGCAGATTCCACTAAGCGTGAGGTAAACCCGTCGCGGGCAAGATGCCCGCACTGGGAAGATTTAATTGTTAATCTCTGTACTTTATGTACCTAGAATCTGAGGTTTTCTTTGGGCTAAAAAGATAAGTTACGAGCTAAAAAATGGGAGAAAAACTATTCATTCTGACTCCTGACTTCTCACCCCTATGATTTTTTTTTGTATAACTTTAGGAAGATAGTAAATATTTGCCAAATATCTATCCAGGTTTATCTGAATCTATCTGAGTAAGCAAAATAATAATTTTATTTATTTAAAAAATTTTATTGAGGAAAGATACAAAACAGGAATTATTTTAAGTCAAAAATCATGGTGGCTTTTACATATAGAAAAAATCAGAGGAAAAAAGGAAAAATCTGACGTTGTCTGAATTTTAAGTTTTTGATATGTCAAACAAAGTAATGGTGACTTTTATATGATGAAATGGTATGACAAATCAATTGATTAAAGCATCGATAAATCTCAGGAAAATCTCAGCATTAATTAGAATAATACTAAGTTGAAAGTTATAGTATATCTTTAGTTCTGTTAATTAAGTTGAAATTAGTAGATATAGCAATATGATTTGAGTTGTGAGATATTGAAAACTTTTAGGGAACAGGGAACAGGAAACAGGGAACAGGGAAGAAGAAAAAACGTACCATATAGAGATAATAATTGCTATATTCTATACTTTTAAGGAACACTTCAATTCTCACAACTGATTCCTGATTGCTATATAACTAACTATAACCAAAAACAGGGTCAATAGTCTCCTTAAAAGCAGATAAAAAGCGGTCTAGGGATGGCGAGGAAACCTCGCCATATCCAATCGACTAAGAGAAAGTAAACTTCAGTATTTCCCTCTGACTTTAACCGGAGGTACTGATAACTGATAACTAATAATTGATAACTGATAACTGAAATGACTACCTCGAATATAACTAAAAAAAAGTTCAAAAGCCGTATAAATACTCTGAATTTTGTTCAAGGCAATTTAACAAAATTATTGCTGATAGGGTTAGTCACACTATTAACAATTATTTTTGTTGCTTGGTTAGCAGGAATCGATCAAATAGATGAAATTTTTACTCAAATTCATTACTTTCAAGAAAATCCGCCAATATGGGTAGAAGCACCAACAAAAAAGAGTAAATATTTAGTCTTGCCGACAATATTATTATTTTTAATAGCTCAAGGAATTATGAGAATTTCTCCTACTCCCAAAAATTGGTCGCGCATCTTAGTAGTAGGGATTTTATTAGGTTTAACTATTCGTTATTTATCTTGGCGATCGCTCTCTACTTTAAATTTTGTCGATCCGGTAAATGGTGTATTTAGTCTAGGTTTATTTGGTCTAGAATTTTTGACAATAAGTAGTAGTATTCTGGGTTTATTTTTGATGCTAAGAGTCAGAAATCGTCACAAGGAAGCGGACTATTTTTCTCAGGCAATTTTAGACAAAAGTTTTCAGCCATCAGTGGATATTTTAATTCCTACTTATGATGAACCAGAGTTTATTTTGGAACGTACTATTATTGGTTGTCAAGCTCTAGATTATGACAATAAAAAAGTTTATTTACTGGATGATACTAATCGACTGGGGGTGAAAAAATTAGCAGCCAAATTAGGCTGTGAATATATTACTAGATTTGATAATACTCATGCCAAAGCTGGAAATCTCAATCATGCCATTCCTCAAACAAACAGTGAATTTATTGTTGTTTTTGATGCTGATTTTATTCCCACAAAAAACTTTTTAATCCGGACTTTAGGATTTTTCCAAAATGAACAAGTTGCTCTAGTACAAACTCCCCAAACTTTTTATAATATCGACCCCATTACCCGAAATTTAGGTTTAGAAAATATAGTAAATCCAGAAGAAGAAATATTTTATCGACAAATTCAACCTATTCGAGATGGGGTAGGTGGGGTTGGTTGTGCAGGAACTTCTTTTGTAGTGAGAAGAAAAGCTTTAGAATCAGTAGGAGGATTTGTTACAAAATCAATTAGTGAAGATTATTTTACTGGAATTAGTTTAGCAGCGAAAGGTTATAGTTTGGTTTATTTAGAAGAAAAATTAAGTGCTGGTTTAGCTGCTGAAAATATTTCTGGTCATGCAACTCAGAGATTAAGATGGGCAAGAGGAACTTTTCAAGGATTTTTTATTAATTCAAATCCTCTGACAATTCCTGGGTTACGTCCTATCCAAAGATTGGCATATTTAGAAACATTTTTACATTGGTTTACTAACGTTAGTCATGTGGGTTTTTTGTTAACGCCATTAGCTTATATTTTTTGGGGTGTTATTCCTATTCAAGCTACTGCTGCTGAATATTTATACTTCTTTCTACCCTGTTATTTCGTTAACTTTACTGTATTTTCTTGGTTAAATTATCGTTCCCGTTCAGCATTTCTGGCAAACTTTTATCATATAGTTTTTGCTTTTCCTTTAGTAGTGACAATAATTCGGACATTACTAAATCCCTTTTCAAAAGGATTTAAAGTTACACCAAAAGGAATTAAAAGCGACCGCTATTATTTTAACTGGAAGTTAGCTTTGCCTTTAGTTATATTTTTAGCACTTAATATCATAAGTTTATGCTTAGGTTTATCTCACAATATAAGTCATAGTGAGGTAGTAATTGAACAAACAAAATATTTTAATTTGGGGTTATTTTGGAGTGGGTATAATATGTTGATGATTTGGGTAGCATTATTGATGTTAATGGATGTACCTAAGCAAGACATATATGAATGGTTTAACCTACGAAGGGTGGTTAAATTAAAAATTAATGACCAGACATTTTGGGGTATTAGTACACAAATATCGGAAGTAGGTGCGAAGATAGAAATTAATCAGAAAATTCCTTTTAATTTAGTAGGAAAGACTTTGCCAGTAAAGTTGAAAATTATTGAAGAAAAAATTTGTTTAGCAGGAAAAATTACTAATCTACAAATGAATGGAGAATTTCCTTGTATAGAGGTAATGTTTGAGGAAGTAAATTTATCTGAGAAACGACAATTAATAGAATTATTATTCTGTCGTCCCGGACAATGGCAACGACGAGAAGCACCAAGTGAATTAAAATCTTTATGGTTATTATTGCGAGTATTTTTGAAGCCAAGATTTATCTTTGAAAGAAAACCAAAAGAGAAAGGGATGAAGGTTGGTCAGATTTAACTTTACTATCCTAGTTTCTTGTAATGCGCTAAATCAAAAATAAATCATTTTTCCCTTTGCTGGAGTTGCTCCTTTCCATGTTGGACATTCAGAGAATCTAGTGCCTATTTTTTTGTATCCTAAAAGCGTCCAAACAACAACGCATCTTCTGTAAGAAGGATCGGCGTTGCGAGTCGGAGCAGCTATTTTTATTGTGTATGGAACAGATGTAGAAACTGCTCCTATATGATTAAATGTTACGGTTAGATTATTTAGCTGCCCAAACACCTCAATTTGTCTAGGTTTAACCCCAAACTCATTCAGTAATGGTTTCCAGTTTGGTTTGTCATTATGATGATACTTAGAGAAATAAGGAATATTATCTAGTGTCTTAAACTGAACACTGATAGAAGTTTTTCTCCTCTTAGCTTCTAATTGTACTTCTGAGAGTATTCTCATGACTTGAAACGTTGCTGTTCTGACTCGTTGCTTCTGAATAAAATTCGTCCAACTTGATGCACTAATAGTAGCTAATATAGAAATTATCAAAAGTGAAATTATTACCTCAAAAAAAGTGAATCCTTTTTGGTATTTCATATCTCAAATTTTTGTCGAAATAACAACTATTTTGTTATTAATTACTTAGTTTAAAATGAGATTTATCTGTCATTATTCTCGTTTTTCTGTGGGGCATTAAATGTTGTTATAATACAGCTTAATACCACGAACTTATTTACCGAATAATTAATGTTTAAAGCCTCTCCTTATAAAGGAGAAAAAAGAAAAAGTTTTCCTTTGAGTCAATTCTATCCATTTTCAAGGAGAGGTAATTATCAATTATTAATTATTAATTGTTGAAATTTACCTACCTAATTAGGGTTTGCTGATTAAATATCAAAGCATTGACATATAAAGGTTGAGCGCATTTTTTGGTCTAAAAAAGTGCCAGCTTTTCAGCTCAAAAAGCTCAAAAAGCTAGTATTTTGGGACTATTATGGCAGAAAAATCAAGGAACAATTTTTCCGACTACCTCCTCTATAATTCCCATTTCTCCTGTCTTCCCCTCCCCTCCTGGGAGGGGCTAGGGGTGGGTTGTCTCCTGTCTCCTACCCCTACTAAAAGACTTTTTCAGCAAACCCTAATTAGTCAGCTTCAATTGTAGTATTGCTAGTGACTTTCCACCGACGTTCGGGACGGTTGTTCCAATCTTCCTTTTCGCCAGCATCAACATCTATATCAGCATCAATACCCAAAGTCCGGCGAATTTTTCGACTTATTAGCAACGGACATTTATCGATTTTTTTGTCACTGTCGAGAATAAGTAATGTACTTTTTTCAGAACCATCAACATCAACAGTTAATTTAACTTCTGTACCAATAGGCAGGTTAAGGTCTTGAAATTCTGAGGAACGCAAGAATATTCTTTCACCTTCAAGTTGTAAATATTTTTCGTATGGCTTACAAACAATTCCATTAAAGGTAATAAAGTGTGGTTTATCGGGGATAAAATATTTGTGCAACGAGAAAACTAAAAATAGCGTACCCAGAAATATAAAAATAGATTTTTGCCAAACGTTTATAGGTTTTCCGAGGAATGCTTCAACTCCACCAATAGTAACTTTAGTAATAGGTAAAAGTCCCAGTAGAAAGAAAATAAAACCAATCACAACTGGTAAATTAAGAATATTACTCATGGAATTAAAACTCCTAAATTTAGTAAAGTAAAAATATTCAACCTATCTAAATTAAACCTCTAAGGTTCTGTTGAGAATCTACACCTTGAGATTTTAGAGTTACGGAATT
Organism: Okeania sp. SIO3B5; assembly: GCF_010692555.1. Lineage (GTDB taxonomy): Bacteria > Cyanobacteriota > Cyanobacteriia > Cyanobacteriales > Microcoleaceae > Okeania. Next base: position 12,131 of record NZ_JAAHHG010000199.1, read on the forward strand.
AGAGTTTAGGATAACTCTGCTCACAAAAATCAAAAAATTTGAGAATGACAGAGTTTTACTGGAATAAATAGGGGTAAAAATTTCTCTCATTCCTAAAGGAATTTAACAGAAAAATTGACAACTCAAAAATGATAGCTATAGTGTGGCGATCGCTATTTTAATCCGACGAATACCTTATCGAATATTCTCAATGGAATTAGCATAAGACAACCTCAAATATCCATCACCAAAATTTCCATAGGCAGTCGCTTTTTTTATCTGACTAATATCTGACCGAATATTTTCAATATATTTTCAATTAAATTTACATAAAACAACCTCAAATATTCATATCTAAATTTTCCATCAGCAATTCCCAGTAATAAAACAACTCCAGTTTCAACTAATAAATAATCAGTCAGTTTTTCACAAGTTATAGGCAATTGTTTCACATTGGGAAAAATCTTCAAAGCACCTGCTACTTTTCCACAGTTAATATCTTCTATATTTACCTTCCCATAAAATTTTCCTACTCCAAATTTTCCATAAGCAGTTCCCAGTAATACCATTTTGAAAAAAGAATGTTACGAATAATAAGAATCATAAATAGGGTTTGCTGAAAAAGTCTTATGGGTAAGAGTAGGAAACAAGAGACAGGAGACAACCCACCCCTCGCCCCTCGCCCTCCCAGGAGGGGAAGACAGGAGAAATGGTTCGGGAGCGAGGAGGTAGAAGTAAGAATTGTCCCTCAATTTTTCTGTCATAATCATCCCAAAATACTAGCTTTATGCAGCTCTTGCCACCGAAAACAGGCGCACTTTTTCTAGACATAAAATTTCTCAAACCAATATCAGTCAATACTTTAAGATTTAATCAGCAAACCCTAAATAAACTTTCAAATAAAGTCTATTTGACGAAAAAGATAATTTACAACATCAAAAATGATATTAAATCTATCCCCATACGAATTCTGGATTGCAGAATTGCTGGATTCTAAGAAATACCCTAGCTATTTGTAGCAAACATTTATCAAATTGGTATTACAACTCCACCTTCAGCTAATAATAATTAGCCAGTTTCTCACAACTTATCGGCAGTTGTTTAATATTTGAGAAAAATATCCATTGTACCAGGGGGTTTTCCACAGTCAATATATTCCATAGAATTTAATTCCTAGAAAATTACGTCACCTCTGCAAAAAAAATAATTATTAAATTCTCCATCCCAGAAAATTTTACTATTCCAATAAAATTTCTATAGTTGAGCGATCGCTTTTTTATCCGACTAATATATGACCGAATATTTTCCATGAAATTTACATCAGATAACCTCAAATATCCGTCTCTAAATTTTTCATCTTCAGTTCCGGATAATAAAAAAACTCCAGCTTCGAGTCATAAGTAATTTGCCAGTTTTTCACAACTTAATCCCAGAAAATTTTACTATTCCAATAAAATTTCTATAGTTGAGCGATCGCTTTTTTATCCGACTAATATATGACCGAATATTTTCCATGAAATTTACATCAGATAACCTCAAATATCCGTCTCTAAATTTTTCATCTTCAGTTCCGGATAATAAAAAAACTCCAGCTTCGAGTCATAAGTAATTTGCCAGTTTTTCACAACTTAATCCCAGAAAATTTTACTATTCCAATAAAATTTCTATAGTTGAGCGATCGCTATTTTCATCCGACTAATACCTTCTCGAATATTCTCAATGGAATTAGCATAAGACAACCTCAAATATCCGTCTCTAAATTTTCCAGAAGTAGCTCCCGGCAACAAAACAACTCCAGATTCAAGTAATAAATAATTTGTCAGTTTCTCACAACCTATTAGCAGTTGTTTAATATTTAGGAAAAATCATCAAAGCACCAAAGAGTTTTCCACAATTAGTATCTTCTATATTGACAACTGATAACTGATAACTGAAATGACCTTCAACCATTTAACTCAATTTTTCAACAGCTATTTTCATCCGACTAATACCCTCTCGAATATTCTCAATGGAATTAGCATAAGACAACCTCAAATATCCATCACCAAAATTTCCATAAGCAGTTCCGGGCAATAAAGCAACTCCAGCTTCAGATAATAAATAATCTGCCAGTTTTTCACAACTTATCGACAGTTGTTTCACATTGGGGAAAGCATAAAAAGCACCAGCAGGTTTTCCACAATTAATACCTCCAATAGAATTTAAACCTTCGACAATAACATCACGTCTTTCCTTAAATTCTGTAAACATTTTTTCGACAAACCCCTGAGAATTTTTAATCGCTTCAATACCAGCTATTTGAGTAAATGAACAAGCACAGGAATTAGAATTTAACATCAACTGGTCTAACTTTTCAGCTATTGTTTTAGGAGAAACAGAATAACCTAAACGCCACCCAGTCATAGCATAAGTTTTTGAATGCCCATCTAATAAAATTGTGCGCTCTTTCATACCAGGAAAACTGATAATACTAGAAAATTTTGAATCATAGACTAGATGGGAGTAAATTTCATCAGAAAGGATATAAAAATTATGTTTAACTGCCAGTTTAGCTATAGCTTCCAAATACTCAGGAGTTAGCACACTACCAGTGGGATTATGGGGAGAATTTAGAATTAATAATTTTGTCCGTTCAGAAATAGAATTAATCAAATTATCCATACTAAATTGAAAGTCTAATTCCTCCAACAAAGGCAATGGAATAGGTTTCCCTCCCACTAAATTAATGACTGACTCATAAACAGGAAATCCAGGGTTAGGATAAATCACCTCATCCCCAGAATTTATTAATGCTAAAAGAGTAAAAAATATGACTGGTTTTGCCCCTGGCATTACTACAACTTCATCAGGATTAACTAATATATTGCGAGTTTGAGAAATATGTTCTGCTATTACTTCCCTTAACTCCAATAAACCTGCTGCGGGAGTATAAGTTGTATAACCATTATTCATTGCTTCAAAAGCAACTTCGCGAATATTTTGAGGAGTCTGAAAATCAGGTTGACCAATTTCTAAATGAATAATATTTCGACCTTGAGATTCTAAATATTTTGCCTTAGTAAAAACCTCAATAGCAGCATCGCCACCTAAGCCATTCATTCTAGTTGCAAAGTTCATAATTAATATAGATGATATTTTCTGGATAATTTTACTACAATAATCTAAGCATTCAGCAGTCAGCTATCAGCTATCAGCTATCAGCTATCAGCTATCAGCTATCAGCTATTGCTTTTAGTTTAGGATCAAAGCTCTATTAATTGTCTTACTACAAAAGTTTGCTCCCTCGCCCTTAAAGCCTATATTAATTGAAACACTGTTCTATATTGTGGTTTAAAGCCTCCCCTTTTAAGGGTACAATAAATAAAAATTTTCTTTTGAGTTAATCCTTTTCTTTTCAAGGAGAGTTCATTAATTGATAATTGATAATGGATAATTGATAATTACCTCTGGTTAAAACCGTTCTTGATTGAATATAAGGAAATATTATTTCTTTTTTTTCCCCTTAAAAGGGGAGGCTTTATACCATAATTATTTAATTATTAATTATTAATTATTAATTATTCGGTAATTATTAATTATTAATTATTAATTATTAATTGTTGAAAGAAGCTTTTGATAGAGGAGATAAATTTGCTGATTATCAAACTTTAAATAGTTTGCAGGAGTATGTTTTAATTAATCCAAAGCGTCAGAGAGTAGAATGTTTCCGACGTAGGGATAATGGGTTGTGGAACTTGGAATTTTACACGGCAGAAAAATCTGTATTTCAACTAAAAAGTATTGAATTTGAAGGCAGTTTAGCTGACCTTTATGAAGATGTCTATTTTGAATTACAGTCAGAAATTTAGGCAGAAATAATCCTGAAGCTAATTAACTTAATTAACTACTCACAAAATTAGGCGATCGCCAAATAATTCAAAGCATTAAAATTTCTCTATCAAAAGAGTTGAGATACTTCCATCCCGGTCTTAATTATTGTTAACGCCACCAAAAAAGGGGATTGAGGTATATAAGTAACAAACAACCTCCCGTTCTTAGAAACCTACGATAATCTATAGAAATCTATGATTATCTGTTCTATTCCTGCTTCTAGCTGGCAACGTCGGCGTTATCCAGTCCACAGGCTGACACGGACGAACTGCCCGCCATAGCTAAATTCAATGCTGCATTCAAGTCTCGATCACAGCTAAATTTACAGTGTTCGCAATTGAACACGCGCTCTGATAAAGACAGAGATTCTTTCACAGTTCCACACCTACTGCAGGTTTTAGAACTAGGAAACCATCTATCAACAATGGTTAAGGATGAGCCGTACAGTTGACATTTGTACTCTAACTGTCTGCGAAACTCGTAAAACCCCATATCGGCAACAGCCTTAGCTAGTTTATGGTTAGCCATCATGCCTGATACATTTAGGTCTTCTATTACTATCTGGCTGTGGTTTTTAGCCAAGTAAGTAGTTAGCTTGTGCAATGTATCTTTTCTCATGTTGGCTATTTTGCTATGTAGTTTGGCTATCTTCAGTTGTGCTTTTTTCCAGTTGCGAGAAAACTTAGTTTTATGTCGGTTCAGGTATTGAACCGAGACAGTTTAGCTTCTAACTTTCTATAAGATTTAACACCAACAAAA
>NZ_JAAHHG010000002.1:0-17798 GCF_010692555.1 Okeania sp. SIO3B5
TTACGAGCGCCAGCCAAAGTTGTCGCAATAGCTAAAAGTTCACCTCCAGAAAGTATGCCACCTAGTTCCGCTCTTTCCAGGGAATCTCCGAAGTCTTCAATACCATCAAAGGACAAACCCTGTGGCAGACGAGTTTCTAGTATATAAGCTTCCTTAGTTTCAGCTAATAGTTGTATAGTTTCCGCTTTTGTTGACGGAATTGGTAAATAATTAGTAGTGTTTTGGCGATCGCCGATATTAAATGCCCTAGAGTTACGGAGCAATATCGCACCCAATTTCGTTGCTGTAAAAGTGGCCAAGTGTTGACACAAGCGAGGCCACTCCAGTAATTCTAAAGTCTCGGATTGAATCAAAGCTTAATATATATAAAGTATTATGTACTATGAATTATATTATACTACAATTACAGCAAAATACTTGAAGTCAAAAGTCATCGGAAGTCAAAAGTCAAAAGTCAAAAGTCAAAAATGAGAAGTTATCGGAAGTCAGAAGTTAGAAGTTAAAAGTTAGAAGTTAGAAGTGATATTTTAAGCACTTAAAACCTCTACCTAATTTGTGACATTTTTTAATTGAAAAGGTATCATAAACATTCAACACAAATATAGTCATATATAGTTATATGTAGTCATATGGTCTCCAGAAATTTGGGCAACTATTGACATAATCTAACAATGTCTGTGATAATAGAAAACTAAATAGTCTCAAGAGTCAACGATCTGAGTTCAATAGGGTGAAATTCCTGGACTGACACACTACCTCTAGACACATCAGAACCTACGTCCAAGCCTCTGTATTATGACCAAGTAGAAATTGAATCAGGGAGATAATCATGCAAAGAGGAAAAGAAAAAGTAGCTCCCTTTTGCTTTTAGCTATGGGAAGCGAGGGTGTTGTAGTGCCTCCTCCGGAGGAGCTGCGCTAACACGAGCGTCATGGTAACACCTGCAAAATAAGGATGTGTCATATTTAGCTATATTTTTATGAACTATCGGCTCTCTTATCTCTCCTACTGCCCTACTCCCCCACTCCCTGTACGGACGTTGCATGCAGCGTCCCTACTCCCTTCGGTATCCGTGTATCCGTGCCATAATCCGTGTGAGCCTCTCCCCTACTCTTCTACTCCCTATACCAGGTGATTATCAAAAATGAAATAGCCCTGTTGCCTGTTGCCTGTTCTCAAAAACCTTGCCTAGCTTTAGCACTATAATTAGCGACTGACTCCACTAACCCCAGGGCAATAAAATTACTCAACAAAGCCGATCGCCCATAACTAAGTAACGGTAGTGGAATACCAGTCACAGGAGCCAAACCAATATTCATCCCAATATTCACAAAAACCTGGAATACTAACATTGATAATACTCCAATAGCAATCAGAGAACCAAAATCATCCTTAGCAGTCTGAGCAATAATAACCAAGCGCAGACAAATAAACCAAAAAGCTAAAAGTACCAGAATACAACCAACAAAACCCAACTCTTCACCAATAGCTGAGAAAATAAAATCTGTATGCTGTTCTGGGATAAAGTCTAGTTGAGTTTGAGTACCTTGATATAGCCCCCTACCAAACATTTGTCCAGAACCAATAGCAATACGAGATTGAATTAGGTGATATCCCGTACCCAAGGGGTCTTGTTCTGGATTCAGAAATCCTGTTAGTCGGTCTTTTTGATAATCTTTGAGCAAATTCCATAATATTTGCCCAACGTTTCCAGAGACAATATTAATCCCAGTAACTATAGGCATCCATAACCAATTCCAAGGTAAAGTCCGCCATGAAATTAAGCCCATCAAAGCTATCCATGCAAGCCAAGCAGGGAAATAGATAGTATAAAGAATGGCTGAAAAAATAGGAGAGACAAGCAATATTAACCAACCAGGATTAACATTTCCCCAGTACAACATCCCCATGGTAATTGCACCAAATATTAAAGATGTACCGAGGTTGGGTTCTATAAATACTAAAAACCATGGTATGGCTGTAATAATCAAAACTTTAAAAAAGCCTAATAGCCTTATCCTAGTCTGAGACGAAAGTATTGCTGCTAGGGTAATAATTATTCCTACCTTGGCAAATTCTGAGGGTTGAACGTGGAAACCACCAACATTAATCCATCTTTGTGCCCCCAGAGCGGAAGTACCAATGAGTTGTACAGCCGCCAAAGAAATATTGGTTAAAATATAAATTACCCATTTCCAGTTCATTAAAACTTCATAACGAAAACGAGCAATAATTAAGGCCAAAATTAAGCCTACTCCTCCTGTGAGCCAATGTTGCCACCAATCTGTCAACCCCTGGTTTCGTTCTACACTTTGGATCATAACTCCACCAAAAGTGGTCATTCCTATATAGATCAGCAGTAGAGACCAATCCATATAGCGCCATTGTGAGAGGGGCGATTTTCTACGATTCCTTAATACTAATTTCTGGGTCATGTTTTAATATGTAGATATTTTAGACTTTAGAATACTCCTGATAATTAATACATATATTTGAGTAGAATCTCTGCATAAATTAAAATTTTTTTTGATATAGCAGAAGGAAGAAAGAAGAAGGAAGAAGGAAGAAGGAAGGAGACTTTAGTTATCTGGGAGAAGGCCAAAGTCAAGAAAATCTTGTATTGTCTGAGTTTTAAGCTTTTGATATGTCAAATACAAATACAGTAATGGTGACTGCTTTAACGAAGTCAGAAGTCATAAGTCAGAAGCGAGTGTGTAATTCTGAGGTCCCCTACGGGGCGCCTACTGTGCGGAAGTAATTCCGCTCCGTTTTCAAGGAGAGGTAATTATTAATTAGGGTTTGCTGAAAAAGTCTTTTTGATGGGGTAGGGAGTAGGGAGTAGTGAGTAGTTAGGAGGAACGGAGAAATGGGAACTACACAGGAGGTGGCCATTCATAATAGTAAGAGTAATTTTTCTGCCATAGTTACCCCAACAGGACTTAATTTTTGAACCTGAGCTACCTAAAAGCTTACACTTTTTCCCGACTTCAAAAAGCTAAAACCAATATCAGTCAATACTTTTAGATTTAATCAGCAAGCCCTAATTATTAATTATTAATTATTAATTATTAACTATGGCTTCCGGTTCGTACAGGTATTCAAACCAGTTACCATCTAAATCTCTACCGTAAAAGGAAGCTGTGCCATCTCGATGTTCATGAACAGGGGAGACTTGAATATTTTGGGCTTTGAGCTGTTCGTAGGCGGTTTCCATTTCTGAGCGATCGCTAAACACGAACCCAAAATGTGGCCCTGCTTGCTCATATCCAGGACTCAAAAGTGCTAGTCCATCATCGCCAGCTTTTAGGTATGCCCAGTCAGCATCTTTCCAAGCTATTTCCATTCCCAGATTTTGATAGAACTCTACTGCTTTGTCAACGTCTTGCACGCAGATAGCTACATGGCCTAATCTTTTCAACTTCATAGTCAATTACTATTAAAATTTTTCTATTTTGAATTATATTACGCGCTAGCTATATGTTTGTTTTGCTTTTTCCTGTATTGAGAGGAGGCGATCGCTTAAGTTAACGTCACCAATATTTAATCTTGCTATTTCTCCTCGTATCCAAGCATTATGCCAAAGTAGTCTAAGGATAGCGTAGTCGCGTTTTCCACTGAATGTACTTCTGTTTGGCAACTGCATTAACACTTTGATTTGGCGATCGGGTAATCCACAGTAGGGACTAAGCATGGTTAGTCTCTACAAAGTTTTGGTTATGGCGATGTGGTTCATCTATTTAAAAAGCACTGTAATATCATGTCCGGATAATCAGTGATAAAAAAACCTTTTGCCTTCTAACCTTTTCTTTCCTCACAGGAGTGCGCATTCCCTTGCGTCTGACGCGCCCCGCGGGGTCGCACCGCTTCTGCCTCCTGCCTCCAGCTCCCGCTGCCTTACCTTCTCAAAAGTATAAGTATTCAACCGGACATGATATAAGTGACTTCCTTGGAGTTATGGTGAAGATGCTCTGGAACATAAGAACTATCTTCTTATGCTCCAGATAATTCGATTGTAGTAAGTGAGCGATCGCTCTTCTGCTGAGGTGAAAACAGAGACAAAAAATGAAAGCTTTGAAATCTTAGAGAGTGCATTCAACTCTCTTAAAGAAATTAAGGAGGACCAAAATAAGTTTGCAGCCAGACTTGATAACCTTGAAAATAAAAATGCTGAAGCTCAACCGCAAAAGACAAGGGTTGTTGGGAGTCATCCTGATGAGTATCGGAAAGCTAAACAGAAGATTGATCGATATATGCAACATACTGGTGAAGAAATGTTGAGGCGACTAGAAAACGTTGATGAAATCAAAAGGATTGCACCAGTCCTTAGAGAAGCGATTCTTCACGTGGAGAACATCAATAGGAAACGTAAAGCAGAAGGTCGTTCTGACTTTCTTAAGCCTGAAATACCTGTGATCAAGATTTACAACCTACTTAAAACTGGAGCAAAAGAAAGAGTCTGTTCCAGAAAGTCCGTCAATGAATGTCAAGAAATAATGGCTGACCTAGGTTGGAAGTTCGTAGAAACTAAAGATGCTAAAGGAAAAAAGCATTGCTGCTATCAGTATGAAGGCTGAATAGGTAAGAGGTTGTTGGGCTAATATAGCAAAAAAAAAAGAGGTTGACTTCTGTAGAGCTGTCAACCTCTTTACGCTCACCCATTTGATTGAACCTTATCTTGCTAAATTATAACATTTTTAGTTGATAAATCATAAAAATCATTTCCTTCAAAGGAAGGCTTCCAGGCATATATTTCATTCTATTGCAAAAAATTATTATAAAAAATTATTGTAAAAAAAAATATACCTTGCAAGGATATAAAAATAGTGCCATCTTCGCTCGGAGACAAATCAAAATGGTGATTACCGAATCAAAATGATGATCGCTAGAAGATTGGCACTATTTTTATAGAGTATTTGACTATGGACTGCGTCAACTCTGATAGCTTCGTTATGATCCCCATAGTCAGGCATGGCCACTTAATCCTGTTCATTGGCCAAGGACTCGTAGCAGGAAGTCGTAATACTTTAAGTATATAGAAAAATACAAGGAATTTTCAACTTCTGTGTATCTTTTTTCAGCCACCTTCTAAAAATCTAGACAATCCTAGACACGCTCTTCATCGGTGAATAAAAGCGATTTTCCGACTCACCCGTCCATAAGTCTACTGGCACGCGAAGGCTGATGTTCCGCTCAAACACATTGAGTTTAGGATTCCCTAGGCGGGTTTTCGTATCTTGATGAAAAGTCGAGTGCCAAACACTCCATAATTGTTGCTAAAATCCTCTGGTTTTAGCAGACAGATATAATAATAGCATAGATTAATGGAGTAAAAACATAGACATTTTGTAGATATTTGTCTACTATAGTCCATGTTTTTCAGCTTTAGCAAACAACAGGCATAGAATACTTTTTATAGCATAGAGCTATGCCATAAAGTTATCGCAAAAACAAAATTATCACCTAGAGGCTATCAACTTCACTTCTTCCCTGGGCCAAATAAAATTTTCTGAGTAATAAATTTATAGCTATGTCCATTTATTGTCCATTCATTACAGAAAAAGCTCCGATTTTTTACTCATTTATCCCATCATGTTAGACTTAATTGAGTAAAAAGTGAGTAAAATCAATGCTTCCACCATTTGTCTTCTGGTGAGAAACTCGTCGTTTCTATAATATTAAAAAGGGCGAACGATGGGACTCGAACCCACGAATGGTGGAACCACAAACCACTGCCTTAACCACTTGGCCACGCTCGCCATAAATTTTTTTCTTACAGTTTATTAATATAGCACTACCAAATTATATTTGTAAACCCCCTTTCCTAAAATATAAAATCTCTAACCCATATCTGAATGAGTTATTGCGTTAATCCTCAATGTCCCAATCCTGAAAATCCAGACACAGCAACATATTGCCAGAATTGCGACTCCCCTTTAATTCTTCAGGGACGCTATCGTCTCCTGAAAAAAGTTGGTCAAGGAGGCTTTGGCAAAACATTTTTGGGCGTAGATGAACAACATCCTCTGAAGCTCCCATGTATTCTTAAGCAAATATCATTTCCCACCCTTGATCCTGAAAGCCATCAAACAACAGCTAGACTATTTCGGCGGGAGGTAATGCGGTTAGGGCAGTTGGGACAACATCCACAAATTCCTCTGCTTTTAGCCCATTTTCAATATAATCAAAATTTGTATTTGGTACAGGAATATATTCAAGGTTTGACATTAAAGGAAGAATTACAAAAAGGTCTCTTCAACGAAGAACAAATATGGCAACTTTTGCAAGAATTACTACCAGTATTGAAGTTTATTCATCAAAATAAAATTATTCACCGAGATATTAAACCAGAAAATATTATTCGTCGTACTTTCCCACCTATTAATTATCAAAAACCACCCTACTTACCAGGAGAAAATCAAGTAGGGGAAAAATTAAGAAAAATGGGAGAATTTGTATTAATTGATTTTGGCGTAGCGAAGTTGCTGACAGGTACAGCTTTAATTCTTACTGGTACTGTTATTGGCAGTCCGGAATATATGGCACCGGAGCAAACCAGAGGGAAAGTACTGCCAGCAAGTGACTTGTTTAGTTTGGGTGTAACTTGCATTCATTTACTGACTGATGTTGCGCCGTGGGATATGTTTGACGTTGTTAATGACTGTTGGAGATGGCGAGATTTTTTGCCGAGTGGGAGTAGTGTTAGTCAAAGTCTCGGCAATATATTAGATAAGTTGTTAGAAAATTCTGTGAGTCAACGCTATCAGAGAGCGGAACAAGTTTTGGAGGTGTTGGAGTCTCGTTCTAGTATTGTTAGGCAACCTGTGGAAAGTATAGAGTCTTTGGCGTTAGTAAATCAAAATTTACCTCTATTGCCATCGGTGCAGAGTTTAGTGGGGAGATTTATTCCGCAAGTTTTGACACTGGATGAAAATGAATTAATTTCAGCAGTGGGGGTAGAGTATGGAAAATTGCAGTATTTGTTGGCAGTACAAAAGTGGCGGGAAGCGGATATGGAAACATGGGCAGTTTTATGTGATGCTTTGGGGAAGAGGAGAAAAAGTTATTTGTTTCAGAATGATATAGATAATTTGCCTTGTGAAGATTTGCTGACTATCGATCGCCTCTGGATGAAGTACAGTCAGGGGAGGTTTGGGTTTAGGGTGCAAAAACAGATTTATGAAAGTGTCGATGAAGATTATGGAAAATTTTGTAGTCAGGTTGGTTGGTTGACTTATAATTTGCATTTTCGCGATCGCGGATATAAGTATAGAAATTGGGCACCAGTTGGTCATTTACCCTCAAGAATTTGGGCAGGTGGTCAGCAGTGGTGGCGTCATGCAGAAGCGATGGCGAAAAAGTTAGATGAGTGTGGTTTTTCAATAATTAATAATTAATAGACATCTCCGAAAAAGAGGGAGTAGGGAGTAAGTAGGGACGTTGCATGCAACGTCCCTACAGAGTAGGGGGAAAGAATTGATAATTTATGTGCGATAATTACAGCAATTTCCGAGTTAGTGAGGTACAAAATTTTGTTTAGTAATTTTGGTAACACAGGCATCCAGCCTGTAACAAAGCAGGATACTTTTTGGTAACACAGGTTTCCAGCCTGTAACAAGTAGGATGCTTTTTGGTAACACAGGTTTCCAGCCTGTAACAAGTAGGATGCTTTTTGGTAACACAGGTTTCCAGCCTGTAACAAAGCAGGGTGCTTTTTAGTAACACAGGTTTCCAGCCTGTAACAAAGCAGGGTGCTTTTTAGTAACACAGGTTTCCAGCCTGTAACAAAGCAGGGTGCTTTTTGGTAACACAGGTTTCCAGCCTGTAACAAGCAGGATGCTTTTTGGTAACACAGGTTTCCAGCCTGTAACAAAGCAGGGTGCTTTTTGGTAACACAGGTTTCCAGCCTGTAACAAGCAGGATGCTTGTGTTACAAAGATAGAGATTAATCTTCAACTTACCTCACCATCCTCAAAAGTGCTATAATTTTATTTTTTATTATCACCAGATGTCTAATAGACTTCTCCCCATCTCCCCATCTCCCCATCTCCCCATCTCCCCATCTCCCCACTCGATCGCAATTACAAAAATTCGCGCCCCATAAAAGCTTGCAAGACCTCCGGTATTTTCACACTACCATCAACCTGCTGATAATTTTCCAAAATAGCCGCCATTGTTCGTCCTACTGCTAAACCAGATCCATTCAGAGCGTGAACATACTTAGTACCTTTTTTCTTTCCTTCCTTAAACCGAATATTTGCCCGACGTGCCTGAAAATCTTTCACATTAGAACAACTAGAAATTTCTCGATATGTTCCCGATGATGGCAACCACACCTCCAAGTCATAACACTTAGCCGCAGAAAAACCTAGGTCTCCAGTACACAATTCTATAATTCGATAAGGTAATTTTAGTGCTTGTAAAATAGCTTCTGCATCTGCCACCAATTTTTGATGTTCTTCTTCAGAGCGATCGGGATGCACAATTTTTACCATTTCGACCTTATTAAATTGATGGAGTCGAATTAACCCCCTAGTATCTTTGCCATAAGCACCAGCTTCTCGACGAAAACAAGGAGTATAAGCACAATGATAAATAGGTAATTGTTCCGCAGTCAAAATTTCATCCCGATACAAGTTCATAGTTGAAACTTCTGAGGTAGGTATTAACCATAGATCGTCTGCTTCACACTTAAAACTATCCTCAGCAAACTTTGGCAGTTGACCTGTAGCTGTCAAAGACTGACTATTTACCAATAATGGGGCCATAACTTCAACATAGCCAGCTTGAATATGGCGGTTGAGCATAAATTGAATAATAGCACGCTCTAATGCTGCCCCTGCTCCTATTAATGCCACAAAGCGACTTTGAGCAATTTTTACCCCTCGTTCAAAGTCGAGAATGCCTAGTTTTTCCCCAATTTCATAGTGGGGAATAATTTTTGGATTTTTGGGTATATATTCATCGCCCCAACGTTTGACTTCAATGTTTTCTGCCTCACTTTTTCCTAATGGTGTAGACTCACTAGGTAAATTAGGAAGAGGTAGGAGCAAGGTTTCTATTTTGGCCTTTATCTCTTTTTCCCTGGGCTCTAGTTCACTAAGTTGGGTCTTGATTTGATTTCCCTCATCTTTTAAAGCTTGAACTTCGGGGCCCTTGGGGTCGCTGCCTGATTTAATTTTTTCTCCTACCTGTTTACCGATCTGGTTACTGCGAGCTTGGAGTTGCGATCGCTCTGTTTCCAGTTGTCGCTGTTGCTCATCCAATTCTAGAATTGGCTGTAAGTCGTACTCTCCACGACGGTTGAGTAATTCTTGTACAGTTGGCAGATTTTCTCGAATTTGTCTAATATCTAACACAATTTCTCCCTAGAGCCTTAATTTATCCCACTTATAGCGCTTTGCCCAGGCAACAGGCAATAGGCATAGGGGGAATTAACGAAGGCACCTATGCAGAGGGCAGAGGGCAGAAGGAAAAATTAGATGGGGTTTTATATAAAATCCGGTTATACAGTAATTGTAAAATTACTTCCTCTAGATACAGATGTTCTATTTGAATACCAATTTAAAAATTTACTTGACTCCGCGCCTCCCGACTCCTGAATTCTGATTCCTGACTTCTTAGTAATACGATAACTAATTAGGGTTTGCTGAAAAAGTCTGATGGTGATGATAGGTAACAGGGAACAACAGCTCCCGCTGCCTCCTGTCCTCTGCCTTCTGCCCTCTACCTTCTGCCTTTTGCCTTCGTTCATAAAAATTAAGTAAAAATAATGATGTAATTTTTATGATATAATGCTATCTAGCAAAATTAAATATTTAACATTAAATTCAGTAATTTCTTCAGAAGTAAAACATGAGATTTGAATATCCATTAACAACGACATTATTAACAGTATTCTGGTTAACTATTCCAGTATTTGCTCAATCTAAATCTAATTCTATGGAACGCATCAAAACTATTCAGCAATTATTAAGCACTTATGAATGTCAAGGTTGTGATTTAGGCGAAGCAGACTTAAGCGAAGCAGACTTAAGGGAAGCTAACTTATTAGGGGCTAACTTACAAAAAGCTAACTTGAAAGGAGCTAATTTAAGAGGTGCTATTCTCAGCGGTGCTAATTTGATTGAAGCAAATTTAGTAGGGGCTAATTTATCAGGTGCAATTATGCATGGTACAACTATGCAAAAGGCAGATTTGACAGATACTGACTTATCTTGGGCTGATTTGTATCAGGCATATATGGAGAAAGCCAAGTTAAATAGAGCTAATTTATCTAATGCAAATCTTAATCAGGCAAAATTGGAGCAAACAGATTTTTGTGGAGCTATTCTACCTAGTGGTAAAAAAGGAGATTGCTCTAATGACAAAAAATAGAGATTGCTCTAATGGCAAAAATATAGAGGTTGTCAATCGCAGTTCTTTATACAAAAATCTCTATATAATAGTTTAGTTTACCATCTTTTTCGGTATACTCTTATACCACAACAGATATTTCATCAACTACTTTAATCCGTCCTCTATAAATTGCACGAATTAGTCGGTCTATTGAGCGTTTTTCATATTCTTGTAAAGACTCATCAAATATAGCAGCCATTAATCCATAACGGTCAGCTAGAGTAATGTAACCGTTTTCATTAGCTTGAGCAAAAAGGTCTCCTAATGCACATGGAAGAAGATGGACAGGAGGGTCTACATACATAATATTTACCTTATAAATTCTACAGTTCTATTCCAGTATTACTAATTTTCTATTGTTACACGGTGATGCAACATTCAGATAGTAAGCGATCGCACTTACCATGTATAGTGATTAAAATCACTATTAGTATGTGACAACTAACAATGGCCTTAGTGATATATATTGCAAATCACTAAATTTAAAATTTTGCGGAAAACTATCCTAAGTATGAGAAGTATATAGGTGTAACTAAACCTTGTTGGAGCAACAGTATAACCACAGTTCAATACTTTACTAACCATCCTCTCAAATTTTAGGCTGAAAACTTTGATACAATTTACAAAAATTTCTCTCAAAAAGTGTTGACAAATCTTATAGAAAAAAGTTAATATAATATTATAAGCAAAAGACAGTCAGCCTAATCTGGCAAGAAAGGCACAGTAAGAGTGTCGCTGGAGCGGAGGAACCAAATACAGGGGGCTTATCTCTGAGAAGAAGTCTTTGAATGTAAAAAAACAAAGATGCAGAGAAGGGAATCTCTCAGCCCTAGCCCGTCAGCTAACTTCGTAGGCATTGAGAGGAGAATGAAGAGTCAACTTTCTATGAAAATTTAGACAGATTGTCAATTCAGTATCCTTGGTTGGTATAGGTCTGATTTGTTGCGCCCGATAAACCTGACTCTGACGATCTAGATAATGTTAGAAAAACTGAATATTCCCTTTTTTGCGACGCTTGCCGTAGATATTGTAATACCTCAACAAGCTGTATGGAAGCGCATCTGTCGCTTCGTCACGCCTGACTTAGTTTTATTACCCGCATTAGGATTTTTTTGGACTATAGTCTTGTGTTCTATGGTTAATACCTTTTTCACAACGTTCATACCCAGTCCTTGTTTACCAACAGTGATCAGCACAGCTATAAGTGTTTCCAAAGTTTCCAGAGGATACTTAGGAGTAGCTCAAGCTTTATGGCAGTGTTCTGGTGAAGCTAACGATATAAATGCTTTGTCTGTTCTACAAGTTGGTTCTCAACTAGAACAAGCTTACGCATCTGTTTAACGCATACTATTACAACAATATATTTTATAGGTACTACCTTACAAGGTTCTATGATTGTAAGGTAGTGCTTTTGACATCCTCCCCGGCCTAAAGGCGCGGGGATTCCTACTGAGCCGTAGCTCTTCGGCGGGTTGACGCTTCTTAGGCTGCTGCTACTTTGACAGTAGTCTTATGCTTGCCTCCACGTCCGTTTAGAGTTTCCGAGTGCCCCCCGGCAACTTTTAATACTGTAGCATATATTCAATTTACTTGCAAATAAAAAGTCGCCCTACAAGGGCGAGGCTTTAAACCCAATTTTTCGGTCATTTGAAAAATCTATGCGATCGATAAACTGTACCTCATACCAACTTGATAAATGTTTGCTATATTTTCGCATTGCGAGGGAGTAGGGGAGTGGGTAGGGACGTTGCATGCAACGTCCGTACAGGGAGAGGTAAAAATAAGAATAATTAGGGTTTGCTGAAAAAGTCTGTTATATAATGTCCGGTAGCATCGTTTATGTATAAAATTAAGGTGACACTCTTGAGAAAACCTTCTGCCTCCTGCCTCCTGCCTCCTGCCTTCTGTACACCAAAGTCTAATTATTCAACCGGACATGATATTAGTGAAGGAAGGGAGCAGGGAAAATAGCATCGGGAGCAACTCCTGAACAAATTATTTCTTTTCAAGCTTCCTGAGAAACTAAGAAAAGAATTGCTAGTTTAATAGAACGAGAAAAAACAACTGGTTTATCAAAGGAAGGAAAATCAGAATTAGAGAATTTTTTACAATTGGAACATTTAATGAGGTTAATCAAAGCTAGAGCATATCAATATATTAATCAACAGTAAAAATTTGAGAAATGTCACGTTATTATATTAGTGAAAAGCTACGAAATTAGGTGGCTAGTCGCGCAGATTTTTTGTGTGAATATTGCCTGATTTATGAAGGAGATACTTTTTTTTAGGTTATCAAATAGATCATATAATTAGGGTTTGCTGAATAAAGTTTTTTGGTAAGGGTAGGAGCTAGAATTCAGCAATCCTGCAATTCAGAATCCAGAAGGAATGGGAATTATAGAAGAAGTAGTTAGAAGAATCTTCCCAAGATTGTTCTGCCATAATCATCCCAAAATGCGCTCCTTTTTGAGCGATTGGAGCTGAAAACCAGGTACTTTTTCCAGACATAAATTGCCTAAAACCAATATCAGTCAATGCTTTGATATTTAATCAGCAAACCCTAAGTAATTATCCGGAATATATTACCTATATTATGAAAGCAAGATTAAAATTGAAGTGAATCTAATTAGGGGTAATTTATGGGGCCAGATTTAGTAAGTTGGGTAATACCAAAAGTAGGGGGTTATCTTGTGAAAAAAGCGGGCGATCGCCTAACTAAAACCCTAAATAAAACGGATATAGAAAAGGCTATTGAAGCTGGAGAAAAGGCTGTGAAGGAATGGGAAAAAGAACTCTTGCCTCAACAGCTTTTGTTTTATTCGGCTAAACCGGATGGTTGGAATGGATTTAATAAATTTATGAGTCAATATTTTGAAAATTCTGCTGTTTTGACGGAGTTAGAAAAACCATTAATTAATCTAGGTAAGCCAGATATTGAGATTTTAATTACGGTATTTCAACAGGAAGCTGAAGCTAAAAATATTCCACTAAATCAATCAAGTCTCAAGCCATGGTTAGAGATTTTTATTAATGCTTATTTTCAGCATACTAATACTTATATTAAATTTCAGGTTGCTAAACAAAATTATTTTGAACAGTTAGCAAATTGGTTTGATGATGTGAAATTTGCGGGGATTTCTGTGCCTGGGCAAGAAGTAGAAAAGTCTGAGAAGTTAGCCTATATTTTTGTTATGCCTGATGTGGTAGAGGATGTTTCAAAAAGTGGTGGTTTTGAACGAGATTTTTTATTAGCTGGAACTGGGGAAAATTTGGAAAGGGAGTTGTTTGTAAATACTACTGGCAGGAAATTTTTAGCTTCAGAATTGTTGACTCAAAGTCAGTCTCGGAAATTCGTCATATTAGGTGCGCCTGGTTCGGGAAAAACAACTTTGATGAGTTATTTTGCTGTGATGTTGGCATCTATCCCCCCAAGCTCCTTTGGTAGGGCTGTTTCATACTCGATAGACACGGGGACGCGGAGACACGGAGACACGGGGATGAGAGAAATGCCAAAATTTCAAATGAAACAGTCCTCCCTTGGTAAGGGGGGATATAGTCAGGAAAATACTCTGGTTCAAAATAGCGATCGCTCCAGGGAATCTTCTGAGTCAATCCCCCCAACCCCCCTTAATAAGGGGGGCTATAGTCAGGAAAATACTTTGATTCAAAACAGCGATCGCTCCAGGGAATCTTCTGAGTCGCTCCCCCCAACCTCCCTTGGTAAGGGGGGCTATAGTCAGGAAAATACTTTGATTCAAAACAGCGATCGCTCCAGGGAATCTTCTGAGTCGCTCCCCCCAACCCCCCTTGGTAAGGGGGGCTATAGTTCTGGAAATTCTGTAGGTGAGATGGGCGATCGCTACACTGAATCCTCTTCCCCCCTTTCTAAGGGGGGCCAGGGGGGATCGAATAGTCAAGGTGCAACAATACTAGGTTTAGATCCAAACACCGACTGGCTCCCAATTTTAATCAGGATACGAGACTTAGCGCGACATCCAGACAAAAGTATTCTCGAATATGCTCGCGTATTTGCTGAGAAAACTATGGCAGTCAAAACTTTGCCTGTAGGATTTTTTGAACATTGGTTAGAGGATGGCAGAGCGTTAATATTGTTGGATGGTTTGGATGAAGTGGCAGAGGAAGGCAAACGTTATGATGTAGTCAGGCGCATTGAGAATTTTTTAGGGCAGTTTGACAGAAATAGGGCAATTATTACATCTCGTCCTGCTGGTTATCGGCGCGACTTTTTCCGCACTGAGGAATTTCCCCACTATCAAATGCAGTCGTTTAATGATGAGAAAATTTCGGCGTTTATCAATAATTGGTATGACAGTCGGTTTCGGGATAAGGGGGAGGCAGAAAGGCGGAAGGAAAGTTTACAAAAGGCGTTGGATGATAATGACAGAATTAAGTTGTTGGCACGGAATCCTTTGTTGTTGACTATTGTTGCTTTGATTCATCGGTATCAGGCGGTTTTGCCGAAGGAAAGATATCGACTTTATGACAAGGCGGTGGAAACTTTGTTAATTTCTTGGGATGCGAATAAGGAGTTGAGTAGTCATGGGAAGTTGAAGTATTTGGGTTTGGATGATTTGCGTAGGTTGATGGAGTTGTTGGCTTTTTGGGTGCATACTCAGGGAAATGTGGGGAATGATGAGGGTGGCACTTTGATGGATAAGGATGAATTGACTGAGCAGTTGAGTCGAGAGATTAAGTAGTTGAAGCAGGTGCAGTTGTATCAGGCAAAGGAAGAGGCGGAAAGATTTGTGGAATTAATTCGGGAGCGCACTGGTTTGTTGAATGAACAAGGGCAAGATTGTTATGGGTTTGTGCATAAGACTTTTCAGGAATATTTGTGTGCTGAGGAGATTGACTATCAGGCGGATAATGAGGGTGATTTTGAGATTGTGTTGGATAGTATTCGGGAGCATTTGCATGAGTCTCACTGGCGGGAAGTTTTACTATTGCTCATAGCGCAACAAAAGCCGAAGAAAGTGGCAAGGGCGATGCGGGTAATTTGGGATCGTGGTAGTGAGTATGAGAGTTGGTTGCATCGGGATTTATTGTTTGCTGGAAATTGTTTGACGGAAGATCCGAAGGGGTTGCGTAGTGTTGATAGTGATTTGGTGCAGGAAATTTTGGAGAGGTTAGTTGAGTTAGAGGTGAGTAGTGAGGAGTTGCTTGGTAAGAAAGTTCGGGAGCAGGTTTATCAAATTTTTTGTAGTTTCTATGAAACTGATTTTGAGGCGCAAGTTTTGGAGATGTTGAAAGAGCGGGCAGATTGGATTGATGAGGAAAGGTTGCTGGAATATCGAGCAGAGTTAGGGGAAAAGGAGGAGGTAATTGCAATATTACTAGCGCGATTAAAGGATGAGAATTATCATGTGCGTTGGAGGGCAACCTTAGCTTTGTGCAATTTTGGCAACAGTTCCGAAGCAATAGTTAACTCCCTACTACCTCTACTTCAGGATGAGAATTATCATGTGCGTTGGAGCGCAGCCTTAGTTTTGAGCAATTTTGGCAACAGTTCCGAAACAATAGTTAAATCCTTACTACCTCTACTTCAGGATGAGTATTTTATTGTGCGTTGGAGCGCAGCCAAAGCCTTAGACAATTTTGGCAACAGTTCTGAAACAGTAGTTAACTCCCTACTACCTCTACTTCAGGATGAGAGTTCTGTTGTGCGTGGGGGCGCAGCCAAAGCCTTGGGTAATTTGGGCAACAGTTACGAAACAGTAGTTAACTCCCTACTACCTCTACTTCAGGATGAGTATTTTATTGTGCGTGGGAGCGCAGCCAAAGCCTTGGACAATTTAGGCAACAGTTCCGAAACAGTAGCTAACTACCTACTACCTCTACTTCAGGATGAGAATTCTGATGTACGTAGGAGGGCAGCCTTAGCTTTGGGCAATTTAGGCAACAGTTCCGAAACAGTAGTTAACTCCTTACTATCTCTACTTCAGGATGATAATTCTGATGTGCGCTGGAGAGCAGCCTTAGCTTTGGGCAATTTAGGCAACAGTTCCGAAACAGTAGTTAACTCCTTACTATCTCTACTTCAGGATGATAATTCTGATGTGCGCTGGAGAGCAGCCGAAGCCTTAGGCAATTTAGGCAACAGTTCTGAAACAGTAGTTAACTCCTTACTATCTCTACTTCAGGATGATAATTCTGATGTGCGCTGGAGAGCAGCCGAAGCTTTAGGCAAATTGGGCAACAGTTCCGAAACAGTAGTTAACTCCTTACTATCTCTACTTCAGGATGATAATTCTAATATGCGTGGGAGGGTAGCCGAAGCTTTGGGCAAATTGGGCAAAAATTCCTCTAATATGCTCCCCACAATCATTCAATGGATTCAACAACATCAAGATTCAGAATATGTCGGCAGAGGTATTGATGCGCTGTGGTATTTAGTCGTAGGCGAGGAAAATTGAGATGGTGAAAGACATTTAGATTTTCAACTTCAAAAGGTGAGTCATGGAAAAGAAACTATTGGACAATAGTAAGCACGATCGCCCAAAAATGTCAAACAAACACTATTTTTCAATGTTCTTTTCCACTATTGTTCAATGGATTCAACAACTCCAGGACGAGCGAAGAACTCGGCAGAGGTATTGATGTGCTGTGGTATTTAGTAGTAGGTGAGAAAAATTGAGATGGTGGAAAACATCTAGATTTTCAACTTCAAAAGGTGAGTCATGGAAAAGAAACTATTGGACAATAGTAAGCATGATCGCCCAAAAATACCAAACAAACAGTCTCTGAGGAAAATTGAGATGCTCAAAGACGTTTAGATTTTCAACTTCAAAAGGTGAGTCATGGAAAAAAAACTATTGGACAATAGTAAGTACGATCGCCCAAAAATACCAAACAAACAGTCTCTGAGGAAAATTGAGATACTCAAAGACATTTAGATTTTCAACTTCAAAAGGTGAGTCATGGAAAAGAAACTATTGGACAATAGTAAGAACGATCGCCCAAAAATGCCAAACAAATATTTGAGTTCAATGTTCTTTTCCACTATTGTTCAATGGATTCAACAACATCAAAATTCAGAATATGTCGGCAGAGGTATTGATGTGCTGTGGTATTTAGTCGCAAGGGAGAAAAATTGAGATGGTGGAAAACATCTGGATTTTCAACTTCAAAAGGTGAGTCATGGAAAAAAAACTATTGGACAATAGTAAGCACGATCGCCCAAAAATGCCAAACAAACACTGGTGAGAAAAATTGAGATGGTGGAAAACATCTAGATTTTCAACTTCAAAAGGTGAGTCATGGAAAAGAAACTATTGGACAATAGTAAGGGCGATCGCCTAAAAATGCCAAACAAACACTATTTTTCAATGTTCTTTTCCACTATTGTTCAATGGATTCAACAACATCAGGACTCAGAATATGTCG